>JAQGLH010000409.1 GCA_028293005.1 Alphaproteobacteria bacterium | reverse complement strand
GGCCGGAACCGCCGTCCTTCTCCGCAACCGATGCGACCGTGGACGCGCGCTCGATGGCCGCGCCGATCGGCAGCGGCGCAACGAACTCGACGTCGCTTCCCACCCACATTCGTCGCGGGAGCTCGATCGGCGGCAGGAAAGCGCCGCGTTTCGGGTGGCCATCGACGTCAATCTCGGCGGTCGGGGCATCAGGGAGACAGAGGCACCAATGGAAGCCCTGCGGTACGCTGTCGCCGCGCGGCGGCTCGGCGTCGAGCATCGCCGCGAAACGCGCCACGGCCGGCGCCCCGGCCACGTCTAGCGCGCGTGCGGGCTTGCCGATCCACGCCGACCATTTGCTGTCCATCAACAGGATCTCGGCATCAATAGACTCTCGTCATCAATAAGACCTGGGAAGGCCGAGGACATGCTCGGCGAGATACGAAAGGATGAGGTTGGTCGAGATCGGCGCGACCTGGTAGAGCCGGGTCTCGCGGAACTTGCGTTCGATGTCATATTCGGCGGCAAAGCCGAACCCGCCGTGGGTCTGGACGGCGGTCTCGGCCGCGGCCCAGCTTGCCTCGGCAGCGAGCATCTTCGCCATGTTGGCCTCGGCGGCCGGGTTCTCGCCGCCCTCGTAGCGGCGTAACGCCTCCTGGACCATCAGCTCGGCGGCGCGCATCTGCGCGTAAGCGCGCGCGATCGGGAATTGGACGCCCTGGTTCTGTCCGATCGGGCGGCCAAAGACGTGGCGCTCCTTGGCATAGGCCGCGGACTTTTCGATGAACCATTTGGCGTCGCCGACGCATTCGGCGGCGATCAGGATCCGCTCGGCGTTCATTCCCGACAATATGTAGCGGAAGCCCTTGCCCTCCTCGCCGATCAGATTGGCGGCGGGGACCGGGACATCGTCGAAGAAGATCTCGGTCGTCGAATGGTTCATCATCGTGTCGATCGGCCGGATCGTCATGCCCGCGCCGCGCGCCTCTCGCATGTCCACGATCAGGGTCGAAAGCCCGTCGGTGCGCTTTCCGACCTGGTCGCGCGGCGTGGTGCGCGCGAGCAGCAGCATCAGATCCGAATGTTCGGCGCGCGAGGTCCAGATCTTCTGACCGTTGACGATGTAGCGATCGCCGTCGCGGCGTGCGAAGGTCTTGATCGACAAGGTGTCGGTGCCGCTTGACGGCTCGGTGACGCCGAACGCCTGCAGCCTCAGCGCGCCGCTCGCTATCTTGGGAAGATACGCCGCTTTCTGCGCTTCCGATCCGTGGCGGAGCAAGGTGCCCATGATGTACATTTGCGCGTGGCAGGCGCCGCCGTTGCCGCCCGATCGGTGGATCTCCTCGAGGATCGCCGCAGCGGCTGAAAGCGGCAAGCCGGCGCCGCCATGTTCCTCGGGGATCAATGCCGCGAGGTAGCCGGCGCCGGTCAGCGCCTCGACGAACTCGCCGGGATAGGCGCGGTTATTGTCCTTCTCGCGCCAATATTCGCCGGGGAAGTCGGCGCAGAGCTTGGCGACTTCTTCTCTGATCGCGCGATAATCCTCAGTCATTGTTTTCCGGTCTCTCGCGCTGGAGGAGGCCGCGGGCGACGATATGCGCCTGGATCTCGGCCGCGCCCTCGAAGATCGAAAGGATGCGCGCATCGCACAGGATGCGGCTGATCTCGGTTTCGAGCGCATAGCCGTTGCCGCCGTGGATCTGCAGGCTTGCGTCGGCATTGGTCCAGGCGACGCGCGCGGCGAGCAGCTTCGCCATTCCGGCCTCGACATCGCAGCGTCCGCCGCCGTCCTTGGTGCGCGCCGCCGCATATGCGAGCTCGCGCGCGGCCACCGTCTCGACGAGCATCGTCACGAGCTTGTCGCCGACCCGTGGGAATTCGATCAAGGGGCGGCCGAACTGGTGGCGGACGAGCGCATAGCCAAGTCCAAGCTCATAAGCGCGCCAGGCGACGCCGACGGCGCGCGCGGCGGTCTGGATGCGCGCGCCTTCGAAAGTGCGCATCAGCTGGCGAAAGCCTTCGCCTTCGACGCCGCCGAGCAGGCTTTCGGCTTGTGCCTCGAAATCGTCGAAGCTCAGCTCATATTCGCGCATGCCGCGATAGCCGAGCACCGGAATCTCGCTGCCGGTCATGCCCGGGGCGGGGAAGGGGTCGCTCTCGCCGCCGCGCGGCTTGGCGAGCAGGAACATGCTGAGGCCGCGATGGCCCTTGCCCCCGGTGCGCGCGAGCAACGTCATCAGGTCGGTTCGCGCGGCATGCGTGATCCACGTCTTCGCGCCAGAGATGCGCCAGCCGCCGTCGTCCGCGCGCAAGGCGCGCGTCGAGAGGCTGGCGAGATCGGAGCCCGCGCCCGCCTCGGTGAATACCGCGGTCGGCAGGATGGCGCCGCTCGCCAGGCCCGGCAGCCAGCGCGCCTTCTGCTCTTCACTGCCCGCAAGTGCGATCAGCTCGGCGGCGATCTCGCTGCGCGTGCCGAGCGAGCCCGCGCCAATCCAGCCGCGGCTCAGTTCCTCGGTGACGACACACATTTCGAGCTTGCCGAGGCCGAGCCCGCCGTGATCGGGATCGACGCAAATGCCGAACGTACCGAGCGCGCCAAGCTCGGCGATCAGCTCGTCTGGGATCAGGGCGTCGTCGAGGTGCCAGCGATGCGCGAACGGCGTGATCCGCTCGGCGGTGAAGCGGCGGAATTGGCCTCGTATCTCGTCGAGCGCCTCGTCCCCGGACGCCTCGGTCACGCCGGCGCCGGAACGCACCAGCGCGATCAGCGCAGCCCGACTGTCGGCATCGGCCGCAGCGATCATGGTGGCAACCGCCGGATGATCGGCCATGCGGCGCGCCGAGCGATCGAGCCCGAGTTGGCCGGGCCTGAAATATTCGTTGGGGCCGATTGCGATGCCGCCGGCGAGTTGACCGAGATAGTCGCCGAACGCGAGGCGCAACACCAAGGCGTCGGCCTCGCCAAGATCGCCGCGGTCATGCGTCGCCGCTGCCCACCCAAGCAGGGCGTCGAGCGCCGCGATCATTGTTTCGACCCAGGCATAGCCGTGCGCGCCATGCTGATGGCGATCGAGCAGCGCCGGATCGATCCCGTTTTCGTCGCTCACTTCACTGAACAGCCGGCTATGCACGTCGGCGGCGAAGCCGCGCGCGGCGGCAAGGGCGAGATCAGCCTGGTCGATCAGCGCGTCGGCGGAGGCGCAAGCGGGGGAGGCCATATCAGCCGGCCGCCACGATGCCGTCATCGTGCAGCTTGCCGACCGCGCCCGAGCCAAGCCCAAGCACCTCGGCGAGGATGGCGTCGGTATGCTCGCCCAGCCGCGGCGCACGCGCCGGCGGCAGGCGCTCGGCTTGCGGGATCGTCGCGGGCGCGCCCGGTATCGGATAAGACGCGCCGCTCGGCTGCTCGACCTCGGCAAAGATCGGATTGGCGCGGACCAGATCGGGATCGTCGGCTGCCTCGCGCATCGTCTGATAGGGGCCCCAGCAGACGCCGAGCGGATCGAAC
>JAQGLH010000371.1 GCA_028293005.1 Alphaproteobacteria bacterium | reverse complement strand
TGCGGCTCGCGCGCCCGCTCGACGCGTTGACGCTGGGCGAGGAGGTCGCCCAGTCGCTCGGCCACGACGTCGCCCGGCTGCGGCTGGCGGTCGTCTGCCTCACCGCGCTTGGCGTCGGCGCCTGCGTCGCGGTATGCGGCGCGGTCGGCTTCATCGGCCTCGTCGCGCCGGTCTTCGCGCGGCGGCTCGGCGGTGGCCATCCGGGCCGCGCAATCGGGCCGGCGTGCGTGATCGGTGCGCTGCTTCTGCTCGGCGCCGACATGATCTCGCGCATCGCCCCGCTTGGGCGTGTTCTGCCGCTCGGCGTGATCACCGCCTTGCTCGGGGCGCCCTTCTTCCTCTGGCTGGTCGCGCATATGCGCTGGAGGCTGGGCCGATGAGCGCCGCCGAAGAAACGGCGGGCGCGGCCGTGACCGCGACCGATCTGGCGCTGCCCGGCCGGTTGTCGCCGGTTTCGCTCATGCTCGCGCCGGGCGAGCTGACCTGCCTGATCGGTCCCAACGGCAGCGGCAAGACCAGCCTGCTCCACGCGCTCGCCGGCATCGGCCGCCCGCACGGCGCCGTACGGATCGGCGGGATCGATCCCCGCGGCCTGACCCCCGCCGCGCGCAGCACGCTTCTCGCCTATCTGCCGGCCACGCGCGACATCGCTTGGCCGCTCGTCGCGCGCGATCTCGTCGCGCTCGGCGATCCCGCTTCGCACCCCGGAGCCGGCAGCAACGCGCAAGTCGATGCGGTGCTCGCGCTGCTCGAGCTCGGCGATGTCGCAGACCGCAGGCTCGACCGGCTGTCGACCGGGGAGCGCAGCCGTGTGCTGCTCGCCCGCGCGCTGGTCGCCGGATCGAAGCTGCTGCTGCTCGACGAGCCGACGGCGAACCTCGACCCGCTGTGGCAATATCGCGCGATGGACCATGTCCGGCGGCTCGTGCAGCGCGAGCGCCGCGTTGCCCTGGTCGCGCTCCATGATCTCGACATCGCCGCGCGTTATGCGGACCGGCTGCTGATCATGGACCGCGGGCGCCTCATAGCCGACGGGTCGCCGCGCGAATTGCTCGCGAGCGCGACCATATCAGCCGTGTTCGGGGTCGAGCGCGGCCCGGACGGCTGGCGCCCCTCGATCTGAAGCCGCCAGCCTGCTCAGGCTGAGGGAGGATCCGCGATCATCGCGGTGAAATTGGCCTCGCATGCCAAGGTGCCGTCGACGAGCGCGCGGCCGGCGAACTTGCAAACGCGAGTCCGCATCTGGAGGAACTCGACCTCGAGACGCAGCAGGCAGCCCGGCTCGACCGGGGCGCGGAACTTCGCGCCTTCGATCGCCATGAAATAGACCAGCTTCCCCGACCCGGAGAGGCCGAGCGATTCGACCGCGAGCACGCCCGCGGCCTGCGCCAGGGCTTCGACGATCAGCACGCCCGGCATGATCGGCCGGCCCGGGAAATGACCCTGGAAGAAACCCTCGTTGATCGTCACCGCCTTGATCGCGACGATCGACCGATTGGGCACCAGCGATTCGACCCGGTCGACGAGCAGCATCGGATAGCGATGCGGCAGCGCCGCCATCACCCGCTGAACGTCGAGCGGACCGATGGCGCCGCTCTCGGCGGCGCTCATCTCGTCGCTGCTCACCGCCCTTGGGGTTGCTGCGCGTTGGCCGGCGCCGCTGGCGCGTTGACGCTGACGGTGGTGAGCTGCTGGTTGAGCTGCGCCAGAACGTCGTTGGTGACGTCGATCGACGGCGAGGCCGCAAGCGTCGCCTGCATGTCGACCGCGATGTTCGCACCACGGTTCTGCATCACCGACTTGATGATCGGGTCGAGCTTGGTGTTGATCTGCTGCGCGACGAATTGCTGGTTGCGCTGGATCGTCCCCTGCCGGTTCTGAAGCTCCTGATTGGCGGTGTTCTGCCGCGTCTGGAAGCCCTGGATGCGCTGCTGGAGCGCCGCGTCGGGCGCCTTTCCGCCGAGCGCCTTGATCGCATTTTCGAGCGACTGGCCTTCGGTCTGCAGCGGTTGGCCGAGCTGCTGCGCGCGCTGGCGGGCCTGATCGACCTGCTGCTGAAGCTGCGTCTGCGCGGTCTTGCAGGCATTGCAATCGCGGAAGATGCGGCCGGTGTCGATGACGGCGACGACGGCAGCGCCGAGACGCTGCGCGGGGGCAGCGGCCGGAACGGCCGCGGCGAGGGCGGCGAAGGCCGCGCCAAAAGCGAATTTGTTCATCAGAATGCGGTTCCTACGTTGAACGTGATCAATTTCGTGTCGTCGCCGTCGACCTTTACCAGCGCCTTGGCGATATCGATCCTGAACGGACCGAACGGCGAGTTCCAGTTGACGCCGAAGCCGACCGAGACGCGCGGCTTGGGCGAATCGCCGACATAGACTTCCTCGAACGCGGAGTTGAGCCCCGCTGTGGTTCCGGCCGGGCAGGCTGCGCCGGTCCCGGTGGGGAATGGCGAGACCGAGCCGTTGGTCGCGATGCAGAGCTTGCTCGGCTTGTTGAGCAGCGGGTCCATCAGGCCGAACACGGCGCCGGCGTCGACGAAGATCGACGGGCGGAGCCCCAGCTCGCGGCCGCCCGACCCGAGCGGGATCTCAAGCTCGGCATGGCCGACATAATAAGCCCGCCCGCCAAGCGCGTCGTCGACGATACTGTTCTTGTCGGTGTTGCGAACGATGTTGCCGGCGCCGTCGAGGCTGACCTGGAAGCGCTGCACGCGCGGGCCGACGCCACGGATCGCGAAGCCGCGAATCTGCGGCTCGCCGAGGAAGAAGCGGTCGGTCAGACGAATCGGATCGGTGCCCCTGGTGCGCGCATCCTCGAAGCTGTGGATGTAGCCGCCCTCTGCCCTGGTCGAGAAGATGAAGCCGCTGCCGCCGATGCCCCAATATTTCGCGCCGCTGACCCGCGTGCGCAGATATTTGACGTCACCGCCCAGCCCGGCGACGTCCTGACTGAGCGAGAGCTGCTCGCCGGCCGACGGCCGCAGACGGTTGTTGAGCGTGTCGTAGGCGAGCGAATAGCCGACCGAGGAGGTCAGGCGGTTGCCGATCGCATCGCACAGATAGCGGCCGGCCTTGAGCGGGTCGCAGACGCCGTTGGTGAAGAACAGATTCCGGTCGAGCGTTACCTCGTCGTAATTCAGGCCGTAGCGCAGCTGCAGCGACATATATTCGGTCAGCGGCACGCCGACCCTGAGCTGCCCGCCGGTCGTCGTCTGTTGATACGTGTCGTTACGATTGTTGCCTATGTAATTGAAACTATTGTAGTCGCGACGGTAGATGCTGCCACCAAGCGCGATGTTGCGGTCGAACAGATAAGGCTCGGTGAAGCCGAGCTCGACCGACTTGGAATAGCTCGAATAATTGACCCCGGCGGTCAGCGTCTGCCCCTTGCCCATGAAATTGCGCTGGGTGATCGACAGATTGACCAGGAAGCGTTCGAGGCTCGAGAAGCCGGCCGAG
>JAQGLH010000356.1 GCA_028293005.1 Alphaproteobacteria bacterium | reverse complement strand
ACCTCGACCGCCAGATCGAGATCGGCATCGTCGAGCACGACCAGCGCGTTCTTGCCGCCGAGCTCGAGCTGGACCTTGGTCATGTGCCGCGCGGCCTGCGCCAGGATCGTGCGCCCGACACCGGTCGATCCGGTGAAGCTCACCGCGTCGACACCCTCGATCAGCATCTCGCCGAACACTCCGCCATCGCCCATCAGCAGGTTGACGACGCCCTCGGGAGCGCCCGCCTCGGCCATGATCTCGACCAGCGCCAGCGCGATCCCCGGAGCATATTCCGATGGCTTCAGGATCAGGCTGTTTCCGAACGTGAGCGCCGCGGCCGTTTTCCAGGCCGGCACCACAAGCGGAAAATTCCACGGCGTGATCAGCAGGACGACGCCGACCGGTTCGCGCTCGACCGAAACCATATGGCCTTCGCGAAGGCCCGGTAGGAAGGCGCCGCCGATGCGTAATGCTTCACCCGCGAAATAACGGAAGATTTGCGCGCTGCGCAGCACCTCGCCGCTTGCTTCGGCGAGCACCTTGCCTTCCTCGGAAGCGAGAATATGCGCCAGTTCCTGGCGACGGGCATCGAGCCGGTCGGCAATCCGGAACAGCAGGTCCGCGCGCTCCTGGATAGTGGTGCGAGCCCAGCCCGGTTGCGCGGAGCGCGCGGCCGCTAGCGCATCGGCGGCATCCGCGCGCGTGGCCCAGGCGAATTGGCCGGGAGTGTCGGCAAGATCGGATGGATTGCGGGTCGGCTCCATCTGTTGGCTGTCACGCCACAGACCGCCGATCAGATTGCACCCGAATTTCATTCACCCGCGCCCTAATTGAGTCGTTTCTTATCGAACGTCACCTTGATGTAGGACGGTAGGGAATATGCACTCCAATACTAGTTTCACGCTTCTTGATCTGATTTCCATATCAATTGCCGCGCACGCATGAGCTATGCCCATCGAGTTTGGACGCGGTTTCCGCTGGTAGGTGGGTGCTGCTCTGCAGCTAGGGCTGGCTGGGGCGGCAGGATTCGAACCTGCGAATGCCGGTACCAAAAACCGGTGCCTTACCACTTGGCGACGCCCCAGCATCTCGGCGCGCGCGCCTTATAACCCGGCTTGGCGGCGGGGAAAGCCCTCGTCGTTTGAATGTGCGGCGGCGACTTTAGCCGGACACAAGAAGAGCGCCGCGCTTGGGGCGCGGCGCTCTTTGGTCATCCGCCGATCAGCCTTAGCGTCAACGACCGCGTTGAGTGCAGCGGTCGGTGACCGTGCGCGAGCAGCGCGGATAGCTGGTCGTGCTGGCCATCGGACCACCCACGCCGCCGAAGCTGCCGCTCGCACCCGCGGTGCCGCTGGCGGTCCCGCTCGCGTCGGCGCCCATCGTGCCCGCACCTGCCGTGCCGCTGCCGCTCACGCCTGCGCCGGCGGTGCCACTGCCGCTCGTGCCCATCGCGCTCGTGTCGGCCGATCCGCTCGTGCCCGCGGTGCCACCGACGCTGGCGCTGGTGCTGCCGGTTCCGGCAGTGGTCGAGCCGCTGCTGCCCGTGCTCGTTGCGGTGCGCGTGCCGTGCTTCGCCTTGGCCGCCTTGGCTCCAGCCCTGGTCGATCCGCTTGCGCTGACGTCGGAGGCGGTGGCGCTGGTTCCATTTGCGGCGCTGCCGGATATGTCGGCGCCGGCCGCACCGCTCATGGCTCCGCTCTGATCGGTCGAGGTCGATGCGCCGGTGCCGACTGAACTACCGGTGCCGACCGAAGTGCCGCCGACCGACGCACCCGCTCCTGCCGTTCCGCCGACGCCGGCTCCGGCCGATCCAAGCGGAACATTTTGAGCAAGCGCAATGCTGCTGACGCCCAGCGCAGCGGCAAAGATGATCTTTTTCATAGCAAACGCTCCCATTAAAGTTGTCCCGGCCCCTGCCCCGAATAGAGGCGCATCTCATGGACCGTTGCTGGAATAACTTCGGAGGCTTTGTTTCGATCCGTCCACCGAAACGATTAGGAAGATCGGGTATCTTACTATCGAGAGCCCGAGCTATAATAACATAGATCAGCCACTGGCCCGCAGACCATGACTCCCCCGTTCCGATTCCTTTTGATTACTTCACCCAAGCATCGGCGGGAAGTCTCGGAAAAGCTGGGATTCCGCCTTCGCGACGGCTTTGGATGAGTCGCCGGCCGAGCCGGAAAGGTGCGCTGAGCGCGCGCGGGCTTCCCGAGGAGCGCCGAAGCTTGTGTCAGCTGTTCGAAATTCGCCGATGCGCAAGGTCGAGATAGTCTTTGCGCAGCTGCATGCTGAGATCGCCCACCTCGAAGTTCCAGGGGCCCGCCTCGGCGACCGGAGTGACTTCGGCAGCGCTGCCGGTCAGGAAGAATTGCTCGAAGCCTTCCAGCTCCTCGGGCCAGATCGCACGCTCGACCACTTCGATCCCGCGCCTTCGCGCGAGGTCGATGACGGTGCGGCGGGTAATGCCGTCGAGGAAGCAATCGGGGATCGGCGTATGGATCTTGCCGTCCTTGACGAAAAAGGCGTTGGCGCCGGTAGCCTCGGCGACCTGGCCGCGCCAGTCGAACATCAACGCGTCATTGTAGCCCTTATCCTCGGCGGCGTGCTTGGCCATCGTCGCGATCATGTAGAGGCCCGAGGCCTTGGCGTTGGTCGGCGCGGTGTACGGCGCCGGGCGGCGCCATGGGGAGATGTCGAGCCTCAGCCCCTTGCGGATCGCCTCTTCGCCGAAATAGGCGCCCCACGGCCACACCGCGATCGCCATGTGCGGCTTGGTGAGCTGCGCCGAAACGCCCATCTGCTCGGACCCGCGCCACGCGATGGGACGCATATAGGCGTCCTCGAGGCCGTTGGCCTTCAGCGTCTCGTTGCAGGCGGCGTCGATCTCCTGGACCGACCAGGGAAGATCGAAGCCGAGGATAGACGCGCTGTTGCGCAGCCGCGTGCTGTGCTCGGTGAGCTTGAACACCTCGCCGCCATAGGCGCGCTGGCCCTCGAACACCGATGAGGCGTAGTGAAGCGCATGGGTGAGAATGTGGACG
>JAQGLH010000321.1 GCA_028293005.1 Alphaproteobacteria bacterium | reverse complement strand
GGCGGCTGCATCAAGTCGGTGATCAACGCCAATTGGAAGTTCGGCGTCGAGAATTTCATCGGCGATGCCTACCACGCCGGCTGGACGCACGATTCCGGCACGCGCGCCATGAACAACGGCCAGCCGTTCCCGCCCGTCGACATGAAGAACAGCTACCATGCCAGCGTCAACGGCCATGGCTGGGAGTTCGGGCTCGAAGGGATCGGCGACCTGTTCCTGCTTGGACGCCCGCGCGTGCTCGAATATTACGAGAAGCGCAGGGCGAAGATGGCCAAAAGGCTCGGCGAGATGCGCTCGAAGATCTTCGGCTCGGTCGGCTCCGCCTCGATCTTTCCCAACGTCTCGTTCCTACCCGGGATCTCGACCTTCCGCCAATGGCAGCCCAAGGGGCCGTGGCAGTTCGAGCTGCGCACTTGGGTGATCGTCAACAAGGCCATGCCCGACGACATCAAGGACGACGTCACCAAGGGGGTGATGCAGACCTTCGGCCCCGGCGGCGCGTTCGAGATGGACGACGGCGAGAACTGGGAGAATTGCACCGCCGTCAATCGTGGCGTGATCACGCGCCACGAACGGCTCCACTATCGCTGCGGGATCTCGCGCAACGTCGAGCACGATGTGCTGCCGGGGATCGTCTACCAGGGCCAGTATAACGATGCCAACCAGCGCGGCTTTTACCAGCGCTGGCTCGACATGATGGAGACCCGCAACTTGCACGATCTGCCGCCGCGCCCCGAACCGCGTCTTCAAGAGGTCGCCGAGACCCGCGAGCTCCCAGGCCTGTTCGCCCTTTGAAGCGCCTGCTCGCCGGCGAAGCGATGCGTGAAGCCGATCCTGTGAAGCCCCAACCTGTGAAGTCGATGTTTTGAAGGAAATTTGACGATGGCGTCCGTACTGCGAAAATCCAAAGCCGTTCCCCACGCACCGAAGCCGGTATCGCCGGAGCTGATCAGCTTGCTCGAGCAGACGCTCTATCGCGAAGCACGGCTGCGCGATCAGGAGCGCTACGACGAATGGGTGGCGATGCTCGCCGAGGATATCCACTATCACATGCCCGGGATCGAAACCCGCTACCGCCGCGATCGTACCGATCAGGTCACCGACCTGACGCGGATGGCCTTTTACAACGACGGGCTGGAAGATCTTCTCAAGCGGCTCGCGCGGCTCAAGACCGGGACCGCGTGGTCGGAAGATCCGCCGACGCGCTACACGCACTTGATCACCAATATCGAGGTCGAAACCACCGAGCGCGACGGCGAATATCGGGTGTTCTCGAACTTCCTTGCGTACCGCAACAGGAACGAGCGGGATCAGGAGACTTTGATCGGAAGCCGCGAGGATATCTGGCGGGCGAGCGGCGGCGGGTTCATCCTCAGCAAGCGACTGATCCTGCTCAAGCAGAATGTCCTGATCAGCAAGAATCTGAACATCTATCTCTGATCGCATCGTTGCCGCCGTTCTTTGCGACTTTCCCGGCGACGCGGCCGGGGCGGTTCGCTTTCGTCCCTGAACCCTCTCGCTCGGGGGAAGGATAGCCGGCATGCGCATGCCAAGCCGGGCAGATCGCATAATAGACCATGGCTGATGAACCGGCGCGGCGACGGGACTTCGGCCGATTCATGGTGGGGAGCACGCTCTGCACGCATTCCACGGTCCGCGCCGACTCGCTAGTGCGAGCTACTCGCAACAGGCAAGGTGGGTCGAACAACTTCGCGCACCGGATGCCGGGCCGCGCGATCGCTAAGTGACAAAATTATCTCGGAAACGGCCCGTTTTCTGCGATAGCGGAAAACGCACGGGCGATGCAGTTCGCTATTGCGACTAACTCGCAGCAGTAGTATATCAGCCTCATGATCGTCTGTGTCTGCAACGCAATTCGTGAAGCCGACGTCCGGCAAGCCGCCCGCAACGGCGCCTCATGCCCGACCAGCGCTTACGCAACCGTCGGCCGCCGTGCCCGGTGCGGGCAATGTTTCCCGTTCGCGCGGCAGATCATCGCCGCCGAGCGGCAAACCGCCTAAGCCGAGGCGCGGCCAATCGCCTAATCCGCGGCGCGGCCGACGGGGTGAAAAGCGCCAATCGCTCCCTTGAAATCCTTGACATTCGGTGGCCATCGGCCTTCGAGCGTGGCTCTGTCCAACTCCAGCAGGAAGACCGCCGATGAAGGGCGACGCCAAGGTCATCGAGCTTCTCAATGAGGCTCTCAAGAACGAGCTGACGGCAACCAACCAATATTGGCTCCACTATCGATTGCTCGACA
The DNA here is from genome assembly GCA_028293005.1 of Alphaproteobacteria bacterium. The sequence goes on along the minus strand of JAQGLH010000321.1, from coordinate 16,825 downwards.
ATTGGGGCGTCCAACGGCTGGCCACGTTCGAGCGCGGTGAATCGATCGACGAGATGAAGCACGCGGATCGGCTGACGCAGCGCATCCTGTTTCTCGAAGGCCTTCCGAACTTCCAGCTGATCGGCCGGCTGCGCATCGGCGAGACGGTCGAGGAGGCGCTTCGCGCCGACCTCGAGCTCGAGCTGGAAGCGGTCGATCAGCTCAAGGGCGCGATCGCGCATTGCGAGGCCGTGCGCGATTTCGTCAGCCGCGACCTCTTCGCCGAGATCCTGGAGAATGAGGAAGAGCATGTCGACACGCTCGAGCAGCAGTTCGGGATGATCCGTCAGATGGGCCTCCAGAACTATATCCAGCTCCAGTCCAAGCCTGCCGAAGAGTGACTCGCGGCGATCGTGCGCGCGCGTACGATCCAGACGATCATGATCTCGCCGGCGGTCGCGGTGCTTGCTCCGAAGGGCAAGGGCGGCGTCTACGTGCGGATCAACGGTAACCTGGCCGGCCCCCGGCCGCCGATGTGTTTCTCCACGGCCGGGCAGCGCGCACTGTTATCTTCTCGACGCGACCGCGCTAGCCGTGTGTCCCCCACGCCGCGAGCGCGGCATGCGGCTCAGGGGGGCGGGAGCTGCAGGAATTGCTCGGCGGCGCTGCTCCAGATCGTGTCCGCATCGCCATCGGCGACGCTGGCGATATAGACGCGCGGCGCGGTCTGCATGATCAGATAGGGATAATCGGTGCCAAGGCAGATGTGCCCTGGCACGACGCTCGACAGATGGCGTGCGTAGCCCGCATCATAGACGAGGCTGTCGACGAAGAAGCGGGCGGCGATGTCCTTGGGCGGAGTCGCGAGCTTGCCGCCGAACCCCTCGGTCAGCCGCCAGCCTTGCTCCATGCGATGGACGATCGGCCCAAGTACCCCGCCGCCATGGCTGAGCCCGATCCGCAGCCGCGGATGGCGCTCGAGGACGCCGCTCATGATCAAAGTCGCAGCGCACAGCCCGGTGTCGGTGATGAAGCCGGCGAACGGAACGAGGTCCGGGTATGACGCGACCTGCGGTGCCTGCAACGGATGCAGCGCATGGACGAAGATCGCGAGATCGAGATCGGCGGCGGCGGCGAACAACGGTTCGAATTCGGCTTCGCCGAGATAGCGGCCGTTGATGTTGCTGCCGAGTTCGATGCCCCGGAATCCGTCGGCCTTGATGCGCGGCAAGGCCGCGACCGCGCTCGCAACATCCTGGAGCGGGACCATCGCCAGCCCCCAGAAGCGGTCGGACCGCCGCGCGACCACCTCGGCGATCGCGCCGTTGACATGAGTGGCAAGCTCGATCGTCGCGTGCGGATCAAGCCAGTAGGACAAAAGCTCGGGCATCGGCGACAGCACCTGCACGGTGACGCCGTCGGCATCCATGTCGGCGATCCTCCGTTCGAGATCCCATGAGCGGCTGTCGATCTTGCGGAACGGCTTGTCGCCCATGTTGAGTGTCGCTGCGCCGCCGCCCTGGTGGCACATGCACGGCCAGCGCGGCGCGGTGGCGGCGTCGGGGGCGGCGGGAAAATCGGCGGGCACGAAATGGCTGTGGATGTCGATCAGCCGCGGCTGGGACGCGCTCATAGGATCATCTCTCCGTTCTGTAAGGGTCGCCGTTCAGGCCCACCCGCTCAGGTCCACCTGCTCAGGCCCGGATGCTCAGGCCCGGATGCTCAGGCCGGATGCTCAGGCCGGATGCTCAGGCCTGCGCGCTAAGGCCGGCGGCTGCGATCCCGGCCAGCGCGCAAAGCTCGTCGTTGTCGGACGTGTCGCCGGTCACTCCGACCGCGCCGATCGCGGCGCCGCCAGTGCCCACCACGATCACACCGCCGGCGGCAGGCACCAGGCCGTTGGGCGCGATCGAGCCGAGCGAGGCGACGAACGAAGGCCGTTCCGCCGCGACATCGCCGATCTTGCGCGAGGACATGCCCATCCCGAGCGCGCCCGCAGCCTTGCCGGTCGCGATCTGGAGGCGAAGGTTCGAGGAGCCGTCCTGCCGCTGGAACGCGATCAGGTGCGCGCCGGCGTCGAGAACGGCAACACTGAGCGGCTTGAGGCCCAGTTCCTTGCCCTTGGCGAAGGCCGCGCTGATGACATGATTGGCTTGATCTAGGCTGATGCGCGTCATGAATGCCTTTCCGAATGAATAATGGCCGAACCAACTGCAAGCGCATCTATCGATCCCGACTTGGCCGGACGCAAGCGTTTCAACGCGCGCCGGCTTGTCGAAGAAGTCACTTGCCGGTGTGCGTGGTGCTGTTAGGCTTTTCGCTCAGCGGATCATGAGTCGTCGAGACGAGATCATGGCGTGCCGTTGAAGCATCGACGGTGGGGCCGGGAATTGTGATCATCCCGCCGCAGACGCAATGGGGCGGTAGCAAAACATGGCAACGAGGATCAGCGAAATCGCCGACGGCATCTATCGCCTGTCGACCCATGTCGCCGAGGTCGCGCCGCCGGACGGCTTCACCTTCAACCAGTTCCTGATCCTCGCCGACCAGCCTTTGCTGTTTCATTGTGGCCACCGTGCCTTGTTCCCCTCGATTTCGGCGGCGATGGCACAGGTGTTGCCGGTCGAGCGGCTGCGCTGGATCAGCTTCGGCCACATCGAAGCCGACGAATGCGGCGCGATGAACCTGTGGCTCGGCGCCGCGCCCGAGGCGCAGATCCTGTTCAACGAGCTCGGCTGCGGGCTGTCGGTCAACGATCTGTCTGACCGGCCGCCGCGCGCGCTGAAGGACGGCGAAACGCTCGACCTCGGCGGCAAGAGGGTACGGCTCATTCCAACGCCGCACGTCCCGCACAATTGGGAAGCACAGGTGCTGTACGAAGAGACGACCAACACTTTGTTCTGCGGCGACCTGTTCACCCATGTCGGTGATGGCGAGGCGATCACCCGCGACGAGATCCTCGCTCCGGCGCTCGCCGCAGAGCAATTGTTCGGCGCGACCAGCGTTGGCGCGGCGACCGCACCGACGATCCGCCGGCTTGCCGCGCTCAAGCCGGAGCGGCTGGCGCTGATGCATGGCTCTTCGTTCGAAGGCGACGGCGAGACGCAGCTGCTGCGGCTCGCGGATGCTTATGAGGATCTGCTGCGCATTGGGGGCCGCCTGACCGAAGCGATTGGCGGCGCGGGCCGCGGGAAGGGAAAGACGTGACGCATCAGCTGGTCGAAGCGGACAGGTTGGTTCCGTTCACCGCGCGGGCGGACATTCGCGCGGCGCTCGTAGGGCTCGGAAGGGCAGAGGATCTGTGCTTCTCGCCCGATGGAAGCAAACTTGCGGTCGCCGGGCTTGGCGAAGAGCGGCTGCTGATCCTTGACGTTGAAACGGCGCTCGACGGGGATGTGCCGCGGGTCGCGCTGACTCGCTTTCTCGAGGTCGAATGCGCCGCCTTCAGCCACCCCCACGGTCTCGCCTGGATCGACGAAGCCACGCTGGTCGTCGCCAACCGCAAAGGGCCGGTCGCGATCGTCGCGATCCATGACGTGCCCGATGGATCGCGGATCATCGTCGAGCCGTTGCGGCTGATCGGCGCCGACGGGACCGAGCTGGTAAGGACTCCCGGCTCGGTCGCGGTAGGGTTCGTTGGAATGGGACTGATCGAGCTGCTCGTCTGCAACAATTTCGTCGAGCACGTGACCCGGCACCTGCTCGACCAGCGCCGAAGCTATGAGGTCATCGCCAGCGAGATCTTGCTGGACCACGGGCTCGGCATTCCTGACGGCATCGCGCAAAGCCCGTCGAGCCGCTGGATTGCGGTCAGCGATCACAGCCAGCACGATGTCGTTTTGCTGCGCAGCGACGCGCAAGCGAACGGCGCCCGGGAGCCGGATGGAAGGCTGACGGACCTGTGCTACCCGCACGGCATCAAATTCGGGGCGGACGAGCGGGTGCTGCTCGTCGCCGATGCCGGCGCTCCATTCGTTCGCCTCTTCACCAGCGATACCGGCGACTGGAGCGGGACGCGCAGCCCTTCAGAGGCGATCCGGGTGATGAGCGACGCTACCTTCGCGCTCGAAAACCATACGCCGAGCGAAGGCGGCCCGAAGGGGATCGACCTCACTCGCGACAATATGCTGATGGTGATGAGCTGCCAGCAGCAGCCGATCGCCTTCTTCGACATGCGCGGCCTCATCGCGACGAACAACGGGACGTTGCCGCCGGGCGAGGAGGCAGATGCGGCGGAGCGGATTCGGGCGGTGATGGGCCGTTATCTCCTGGCGGCGAGCGAACGCGCACGGCGGGAAACCGAAACGCTGCGGCGCGCCGGTGATTATGACCGGGAGGCGCTCGCCGACACCGAGCTCGAGATACGCAAGATATTCAACAGCCGCTCGTGGAAGCTCACTCATCCGCTGCGCTCGGCCAACGCCCGCATCGGCAGGTTGAGACGCCGCGGCTAAGGCGTTCGGCCAGCCTTGGTCCGCGGATCGAGCCACGGCCGCCGTTTGCAAACCGATCGGAGGCGTGATTAGGTCGCGCTCATCGAAAGGATGAGACGTGAGTGAGCCCGGTTTTGTCGATCCCGCATTGTTGAAGCAGGTCAAGGTCGGGCGCGATTATGTCGCCGCCAAATACGGATTTCGCAATCATTGGTATCCGGGGCTGCTCAGCGACGAGCTCGAGGAGGGGATGCCGCAAACGGCTCGGATCTGCGGCGAGCGGATGCTGCTCAACCGCGTCGACGGCATCGCCTACGCGATCAAGGATCAGTGCGTTCACAAGGGCGTGCCTTTCTCGAAGAAGATCGAATGCTATCAGCAGGGCACCGTCACCTGCTGGTATCATGGCTTCACCTACCGGTTCAGTGACGGCCTGCTGGTCGGCGTGGTCGGGATGCCGCACAGCAATGTCATCGGCCGCCGTCATGTCAAAACCTATCCGGTGGTCGAGAGGAAAGGCGTTATTTTCGTGTTCGTCGGCGACGAGGGCATCGAGCCAGCGCCGCTCGAGCATGACGTGCCGCCCGGCTTTCTCGACGAGGGCGTGGCGATCCGCGGCCGGCGCCAGGAGGTCGCTGCCAATTGGCGGATCGGCTGCGAGAATGGCTTCGATTCGACCCATATCTTCATCCACAAGGACTCGCGGCTGATCGCCGACGGCGATCTCGCGCTGCCGCTCGGGCTCGTCCCGACCGGCAAGGAATCATACCGCGTCGAGGAAGAGGAGGGCGGCCCCAAGGGCGTCTACGACATCTTCTCGCCAGAGACGGTGATGCCGGTGTTCGAGGGTAAGATCGGCGACGAGACCGTGCTTATGGGCGCGACGCAGGGCAAGAACATGCTGCCGCACACCATCTCGATGTGGCTGCCCTGTGCGCTGCGCGTCGACCCGTGGCCGGCGCCGCACCTCACCCAGTTCGAATGGTATGTCCCGATCGACGGCGACCGCCACACCTATTTCCAATTGATCGGAACCAAGGCGCCCAGCGACGCCGATGAGGAGGCGTTCGATCGGGAATATCGCGAGAAATGGATCCCGTCGGCGCTCGACGGATTCAACAAGGACGACGTCTGGGCGCGCGAGGCGAGCCAGGACTTCTACGCCGACGACAGCGGCTGGATCCGCGAGCAATTGTTCGAGGCCGACGCCAATATCGTCAAATGGCGCCGCCTCGCGAGCCAGCACCACCGGGGCCTGCAGACGCCGCAGCATATCAGGTGATCGGATGGCTCCGAGCGGGGTCGCCGCGCGGATCACCGCGCGCTTCCGATCGGCAGCGGCAACCCTCAGCTTTCCGCTTGTGTACAGAATCAAACAAATGTTATCCTTCAAGACCTTAAGAGTCGTGGGTGGGCCGGGGGGCCTTGCGCGAAGCAGGTTCAATGTGACGTTCTGTCGATGCGCATCGGCAGGAATGTTCTGCCCGTCTCGCATGTCGAGCGGCGGACGCTGCCGCGCGGCCGGTTCGGTCACGGCTCGACCTGTGTTGTGGATCGAGAACTCCTTTGCGAATTGTCCTTGCCCTGTGCTTCTTCCTGGTGTTCGGCCCGCTTGCAGCCGCGACGCTCCCCGAGCGTCCGGGGGTGCTTGGTCAAACGGCGCAGAGCGCTCCGGCCACGCCGCAGAAGCCACAGCCTGGGCCGCGGCGGCCGGTTGTCGCGGTCATCGATAGCGGCATTGCCAGGACAACCGAGCTCCAGCCTCTCGTGCTCGCCGAATATGACCTCGGTTCCGATCCGCCGCGCCGGGCCTTTTATCCCCGCTACGATCATGGCACGATGGTGGCGACCATCCTCGCGCGTGAGGCCAGGCACGACGTCTCGATCATCTCCTTCCGGATCGACGATCCCGCCGGGTGCCCGGCGAACCGCAATCCACCCTGCCAGCCATCACCGCAGCCGATCGAGCGCGCCATCCGCGAGGCGTCCCGGCTGCGGGTGGATGCGATCAACATCTCGCTCACGCTGGGGAACGACCAGGGGATCGTCGATGCGATCCGCGACGCCGCCGCGCTTGGAATCCCGGTCGTGCTCGCCGCCGGCAACGAAGGGCTCGACCACCCCGACAATTTGCCGATGGCGCTGGCAGCTTACCCTCAGGCGGTTCTGGTTGGAGCACTCGATGCCGCGGGGCACACCTGGTCGGGGAGCAATCGGCCGGATCGCCTGCCGCAGCCGTATAATTTCGTGTGGCGGTTCGGCGTCGCGGTGCCGACGGTGCTGGCGGACGGCGCGAAAGCCACCGCCACCGGAACATCCTTTGCAGTCCCGTTCGAAACCGCGCGCTTGGTGACGGCGCGATCGCAGCAACGCCTGCGCCGCGCAGCGGAAGAGCGGACGGCGACTTCGGCACAGCGCGTTGGCGACGACGAGCGTGGCGCACCGGAGGAAATGGCAGCCTCGGGGGCGAGTCATTCGCGCCGATACTGACATGGTCTTCACCGAGGCTAATAAACTCGGGCGCTATCCTTACTTCGCCGGGCAGCAGCCGCGGAAGATCTAATGCGCTCGGCGGCGCGGATCGTTGGCGGGGTCGAGATAATCGATGCCCCACGGGCCGCGGCTGTTCACCTGGATCACGGCATCCTGATCTACGACCAAGCTGTGGGGGGTGCCAGCCTCGGTGCTGTAGAAGCTGCCCGCCGGCAATGGCCGCGCGCCCGCCCCGCGCGCCACGCCGCCGACGATAAGCCGCACGGTGCCGGAAATGACGGTGACGATCTCCGGCCCGGGATGCGTGTGCAATGGCAAGGCGTAGCCCTTCGGGATCTTGAGTCGCATCGCGAACAGCCCGTCGCCCGCGGGATTGCCGTAAAGCAAGGCGGACTGCGCGCCAGCCGGCAGGCTGGCCGGAGCGGGACCCCAGACGATGTCGTCGGGAGGCACGATCTTGTGCGTCGCCGGTGCCGGCGGCGCTGCAGAGGCGGAAAGCGCGGCCAAAGCGATTCCCACAGTCAAAAAAGCTACGCTCGGCAATCCCTAACCCTCCCATTTGCACCTGTGACAATGGTAGACCAGTGTAGCCATAGTGCCGAGCGGAAAACTCAACTGGCGGTCCGCGATCCGGCAATCTAGGATCACGCTACGGGCGCGAACAATCCGACGTGCAGCAAGATAATAATAGAGGCTTGGCCGGCGATCGCTGTCGCGACATGAGCATAAGGGGAGGGTCGATGACCAAAAGCCAAATCAACGGTGCCACCAATCCCCTGTTCAATAACCGCAAGCTTCGCCTCGGCACCTTCTCGACCAACCTTGAGCATGGCTGCGCGATGACCGACATCGATGGCGTGCTCCGGATCAGCTGGGATACGTCGCTCGAGCTCGCGCGGCTGGCCGATGAGATGGAATTCGAGGCGCTCGTCCCGGTCGGCCGCTGGAAGGGGTTCGGCGGCAAGGTCGACTTCAACGGCCTCGGCTTCGAATGCTTCACCTGGGCGGCGGCGATGGGTGTGGCGGTGCCTTACCCGGCGGTCTTCTCGACCTCGCACATTTCGACCATCCATCCGTTGATGGCGGCCAAGCAAGGGGCGAGCATCGATCATATTTCGGGCGGCCGCTTCGTGCTCAATGTCGTCACCGGGTGGAATCGGCCGGAGATGGAGATGTTCGGCGTCGCGATGGCCGATCACGATACGCGCTACGACATGGCCGCCGAGTGGATCGAGATCGTCAAAAGGCTGTGGACTGCCGACGAGCCGATCGACCACGAAGGCACTTATTATCGTCTCACCCAGGCCTCGATAAATCCCCGCCCGATCCAGCAGCCGCATCCGCCCGTGATGTGCGCGGGCGGATCGCCCAAGGGGCTCGCCTTCTCGGCCAAGTATTGCGACATCGCGTTCATCATCGTCGATTTCGACGATCCCGGCAAAACGCGCGATCAAATCGCGGAGCTCAAGCGCACCGCACGCGAGGACTATAACAATCCTAACCTCCAGGTCTGGGTCAGCGCCTATGTCGTGGTGCGCGACACCGAGGAGGAGGCGAAGGCGTTCCTACATCATTATGTCGACGAGCGCGGCGATTGGGAGGGCGCGACCAACATCGTCAATTCGTTCGGGATGAACTCGCAGACCTTCGCTCCCGATGTCCTTGAACAGGCCAAGCGTCACTTCATCGCCGGCTGGGCGGGCTATCCTCTGGTCGGCACCAAGGAGCAGGTCGTCGACGGGCTGGACCATTTGGTCAATTTCGTCGGCCTCGATGGGGTGGTCCTCTCATGGGCCGATTACCGCGAAGGAATGATCCGCTTCCGCGACGAGGTCATTCCGTTGCTCGAGCAGGCGGGGCTTCGTTAGTCGCCAGGCTCAATCGCGGCGCGATCCACGACCGTCACACCAATCGATTGGCCGGCGATCCGCCTTGCTGCCACAGGTGGAGCGCATCGACCAGCAGCATCGCCATCGCCAGCCGCGCTTCCCAGGTCGAGCTGCCGACGTGGGGGAGGAGAAAGGCGTTTGGCAGGTCGAGGAAGCGCCGATCGAGGTTCGGCTCGTTGTTGAACACGTCGAGGCCCGCGGCGAAGATGCGGCCGCTCTGCAGCGCCGCGATCAGATCGTCATCGACGACGAGGTCGCCGCGGCCGACGTTGACCAGGATCAGCGAGCGCTTGGCGCGGTCGAGCGCGGCAGCGTCGATGAAGCCGCGAGTCTCTTCTGTCGACGGCCAAGCGAGCAGCAGCACGTCGCTCTGCGCGATCAATTCGTGCGGGTCGGGCACGAAGCGCGCATCGCCTGCATCGCTCCGTTCGCGGCGGTTGGTGTAGGCCACTTCCATCCCGAATGCGCGCGCCCGCCGCGCAACCTTGTTGCCGATATCGCCCATGCCGAGGATGCCCAGCGTCTTGCCGGCAAGCTCGATGCCGTTGAGCTGCGCCGGCGTCCAGCCCTTCCACTCGCCGTTGCGGATCATCGCGATCGCCTCGGTCGCGCGTCGGGCGGCGCCCAGCATCAGCAGCATCGCCGCGTCCGCCACCGCATCGCCGAGCACGCCAGGCGTGTTGAACACCGCGATGCCTCGCGCTCGCGCCGCTTCGAGATCGACATGATCATAGCCGACCGAATAGGTCGCGATCGCCTTCACCGTATCGGGAAAGGCCGCGATCACGTCGCCCGGCAGGCGAATGCCGCCGCCCGAGCAGAGCACGACGTCGGGCGCGACCTGCCGTGCATCCTGCGGCGTTCCGCGCACCACGTCGAACGCCTGCTCGAACGGCGCCATGATGCGCGGCGGAAACTCGACGGTGCAGAGGACGCGGAGGCGCGGACGATCAGTCATGTAAAGCTCCGGGAACAGATTGGAATTTCGTTGCGGTTGCCATGCGCGAGCGGCGATTACGGCGCCGTCCGTGACAGTGCGGCGACTCTAACGGGGGCAGGCGCGCGGGAAAAGGGTGTCGGTTGGGCGGCGTCTCGGCTGCGCTGTGCCCTGTCTTGCGCGATCGGCGCGGCCGGTGCGTCTTGTTGCGCGTGGCGACCGCTGGGTGCATGAAGAGGGACTTACGAGAGAGGAATTCAACATGCTCATGTTAGCCCTGCTGACAGCGATGGTCGCACCGAGCGACGGCAAGACGATGGCGGCTGATGATTGGCACAGCCTCACGATCCTCGAGGTCGGAAGCGAACCGGCCGGCGCCACGCGCTATGTTCGCGTCGCGGCGGGCGATCTCGACGGGGACGGCACGGCCGACGAGGCGATCCTCAAGCTGACCTGCGCCGGAGGCGCGCTCAAGGAGGCGCATTATGTGAAGTCGCCCCGCGACAGCGCGAGTGGCCAGGCGAGCGGCAAGCGCATGCACAAGCCGTTCACGTTCGTGAAGGAATGGGACGCGGCCTCGCCGCAGCTGCTTCAGATGAAGCCGACCTACGACGTCAAGACTCTCAAAGGGGCGCGCACGGCAGCGACGACGGACGACTGGCGGCCGATCACATTGTCGGCTGCCGACGGTCTTTGCGCCGCCACGCCGGCTGCCGCGACGACAAAGAAATCCAGGTCGAACATCAGCAACAACTGAGCGTGCGATCAGTAGAATAATTTGCGGAAGCTGAGGCGGATCGATCGTCCCAAGGGATCGAGCAGGTCGGGCTGATAGCCGATCGGCGTCGCCCCGTTGGCGTCGCGCACGTCGAGGCGCTGGTCGAAGACATTGTCGACCGCCAGCGTCAGCCGCGAGCCGCGAAAGAACGGCGCGGCCCGCACCAGCGCCTGCTGCCGGCCAAGATCGGCGAACAGCCGCAGGTTGACCGTGGCCAGCGCGCCAAACCGCAGATCCTGGGACGAAGGTGCGCCGTTGCCACCGTTCGCGCGCACGCGCGTCGCGCTTTGCCAATCGACGTCGATGCGCGCGCCAAGGCCGTTGCGATTATAGCCGGCCTGGGCCTCGATGCTGTGGCGCGACTGGCCGCCGCGGCCGCCGGTGGCGGAGCCGGAGAGCAGATCCAGCTCCGGAACGCCGGGCCGGATCAGGATCGAATCTTCAAGCCGCCAGGTGTGGAACAATGCCAAGGTCACGCGGCCCTGGCGCGCCCCGCCGAAGCCGCCGCCGCCGAAACCTCCGCCGCCGGCGCCGGCGCCGCCACGTCCGCCGCCTCGGAACCCTGCGCCTCCCTCGCGGCGCCCGCTACCGCCATTGCTCGCAGCGCCGCCGTCCCCACGGGCGCCGCGGCGCCCCTCGCGCCATTGCGCGCGTCGCTCCTCGATCTGCTCGGCGGTGAGCGGCTGGCCATCATCGCCGCGCGGCGGCGGCGCTTCGAGCGTCTCGGACCAGTTGAAGCCCCAGCGCAATTGGCGCTGCTTGCTGCGCTTGAAATTGACCGGACGGCTGTCGATCCTCAACAATGTCCCGGCCGCGTCGCGCTCGAAACGCTGCGGGAAAGCCGCCTCGATCTCGGGGGTGGCGGTCGAAAAGCTCGCGATCGCATTGTCGATGCGCGCGTCGGTGAAATCCGCGCGCAAGGTCAGATCGGTGCCGGTGATCGGCTTCACCGTCGCGCCGAGCTTGAACACCCGACGCTGGTCGGCGAGCAGGGCGGGATTGCCGCCCTCGATCCGCGTGATGTCCACCGTCCGTCCGGTAGCGATGTCGAGCACGCGCACGTTGGGCGTCACCAGCAACGGGTTGCCGAGCTGCTGGATCGTCGGCGGGCCATCCTCATGCGTCACCGAGCCGATCAGCCGAGCCGCGTCGAACGGCTGCCAATTGAAGCCGTAGCCGTAGCTGGTGAGCGTCCCGAAATCGGAGAGTTCGTCGACCGCCAGATTGGCATTGGCGGTCAGCGCGCCGATCGGCCCGTCGTCGTCGAACAGCGGAATATCGACATTGGCCTGGCCGCTCGCCTGGTGGCGCGACAGATCGGCGCTGTTGAAAATACCGGCGCGAAGCGACTCGCTGTTGAGGTCGCGTAGGTTGAACCCGGCCTTGAAGGTGGCGGAGACAGCACCGGCGGGAAGGCCGAACAGCGTGCCGCTCGCGGTGGCTTCGCTCTCGATTGTCTCGGCGATCGATTTGCTGCGGTCGCGGCCGATGCCGGACATTCGCTCGCGGTCGGTCGTGGTCGTCGACCAGTCGCGGACGTAGCCGCCGGTCAGCGACCATTGCCAGCCGGAGCGTTCGCCCGTCAGCGCATAATTGATGCTTCCCGTGCGGGTTTTCGAATCGCGGAGCAGGCGCCGCGAACCGTCATCGGTGCGACCGAGCGATGCGAGGCTGTCCTGTCCCTCGAGCTCGCCGCTCAGCGTCGCCGAGATATTGCCGAATAGCGTGCGGTTGTAGGTCGCGTTGAGCTTCGCGCTGTCCGAGGCAGCGAGCAAGGTCCGGTCCGGATCGGCGCCGATCACGTTGCGCTCATCCTCGAACAACGGGCCGGCATGCTGATATTCGGCATCGGCGCTGAGGCGGCTGCCTTGGGCGATGCGCAGATAATTGACGTCCGCCTTATGCTGCCACCGGCCGCCTCCCGTTGCGAGCCGCGTCTCGGCGTCGGCGGTGACCGCCTCGAAGCGGCGGCGCAGCACGAAGTTCACAACCTTCTGATCGGCGCGATAGCCGTATTTGAGCGCCACCTCCTCGGGAAGGATGTCGATACGGGTCACCGCCTCGGGCGGAAGATCGCGAATTTCGCGGAAGCTGCTGATGCGGCGCCCGCCGAGCAGCACGACCGGCTGATCGCCGCCGCGCCCCTGGATGCTGCCGGTGAGCGGGCTCAGCTCTGCGAGCAGCTCGCCAAGGTTGCTCGCGCCATAAGCGCGGATGTCACGCGAGCGGAGCACGATCTCGGGCTCGATGTCGCCGATCACCGAACCGCGCGGCGCGACATTCCGGCTCCCGGTGACGACGATCTCCTCTGGCTCCTCCTCGTCTGGGTCCGGCGCCCGATCGGTCGGCGGTGAGGGGGACTCGGGAGGAGCTGCGACCTGCGCGAGCGCGGGCCACGAGCTCGTCAGCAGCAGAAGGGGAAGCAAACGCATCGACATACTCACAAGGTTACGCAGCACGGCGCCCTAACGCGCGCTGAACCGATTTAGCCCAACGCCGGGGGAGGGGGAGAGGATGCGGTCGCGTTTCAGGAAGCGGCGCGACTTACGCTCCCGGCGCGACGAAGCCGCACCCGTTTCGGAGCATCGTTCATCGCCGCCGCCAACAGCCGCTCTGGAAAACATGATCGACGCCGCTATACGCGCCCGATGAAAATGAAAGAGCTTGAGGCCCGAACAGGGGTCGGTCGAGAGACGATTCGCGTCTACATCCGCTTTGGAATTATCCCGGAGCCGGTGCGGCCAAAGCGCAACGTCGCCGATTATGGGCAAGAGCATGTCAGGGCGATCCTGGCGGTGCGCGAGCTGCAGCGCGAGAGTCGCCTCACGCTCACCCAGATCGCCGAGATCGTCCAGGGGCGCACGACGGAGCAGCGGATCGAGCCTGCTGCCTTCCAGCATCTCGAGGAGCTGGTCGCGACCGGTGTCGGAGTCGACAATTCGCTTGTGGCGATCTCGACCCTGATCGAGGAAAATCCGCATGCGCTCGACGATGCGCGCGCTTTCCATCGCGTCGGCGCTGCGGAGGTAATTCAGGATGACGATGAGCCCAAGCTCAGCCTGACCGACGCGCGCCTGGTCACGATCTGGGGGCAGATGCGCCGCGCCGGCTTTGTCGAAAGCGCCAATTTCCCGCCGGAGATCGTCCGCTTCTATGTGGAGGCCGCCCAATATGTCGCGGGCAACGAAGCGACGAAGTTTCTCGAGAGGAGCGAAGGGCGTATCTCGGAGGAGGATGCGGCCGCGATGTGCGACGTCGCCTTGCCGCGGATGCTCGACCTGTTCGGTCTCATGCGTTTGAAGTTCTTCTTGCGAAACATCCATCATGCAAGAACCACCGGCACAGTGCCGCCGCCTCGATTACCGTCTCGTTCCGGGGATAGTTCCTCACTCGAAACTATTGACGCCGAGGCGACTCGCGGGACAAAGACGCGCACCGAGATTGCAGATGCGCGCCTTCGCGAGGCCCCAGCGCATCGCCGAGCGCGATGAGGGAGTGAGCGATTTGTCCTCCACGGCTGAGCAACGCACATGGGTCGGCCTGAGCGGCGACCTCGTCGTCGCTCGCGTCCGCGGCACGGTGACCGAGGAAGAAGTCAGCAGCGCTCAGGAACAGGTTCTGCGGCTTCTCGACGAAACGCAACGCTCGCAGGTGCTGTACGATGCCCTGGAAATGGAACCACCGAGCATCAACCTGACGCTTGTCCAGCGCGGGCATAGCGACCAGCTCTACCGGAAGGGGGTGAGGATCGCGATCCTCGTGCCGGACACACGCACCGCCTTCCTCGCGCGCCTTGCATTCGGGCAGGGTGACTATCGCGTCATCTATAACGACCGTGCCGAAGCGCTCGCTTGGCTGACGCACGGCGACGCCTAGTGTGCTTTCCCCAGCTGGGACCGTTCGAAGACGCCGCGACCACGACGAACGAGGGGCCCGGACACGGAACCGGTTCAACCTCCCCAAAAAAGTTTGGTCGGTTGCTGTCGCCAAAGACGAATTGGTGAACATCTATGGCAGCGTAAGGTCGGTGCTCGCCGCCGACCGAAATGGCTGAGTTGCCGGACTGGTTTGAGCCTGCCTATAGTGTTTGAATGAAGATGCGAGAGCTCGAGGAAAGAACCGGTGTCGGCCGTGAGGCCATCCGCGTCTATCTCCGCTATGGCATCGTACCCGAACCGCTGAGCCAGAACGGCACCGATGCCGACTATGGCGAAGGCCATGTCCGGGCGGTGCTCGCGGTCCGCAACCTTCAACAGGACAGCCGCCTGACTCTCGGCCAGATCGCGGATGTCGTGTCCGGACGATCGACCGAGGAACGTATCGAACCGGTCGCGTTCCGGCACCTCGAGGAGCTGGTCGCAACCGGTGTCGGTCTCGATGACAGGCTGGTCGCGATATCCTCGCTGACCGACAAGAACCCGAACGCGCTCGAAGACGCGCGTATTTTTCACTCTATCGGTGCCGCCGTCGTGATCGACGACGGCGGCGAGCCCAAGCTGAGCCTCACCGATGCGCAGCTCGTGACGATTTGGGGCGAAATGCGTCGGGCAGGGTTTGCCGAAAGCGTCGATTTCAAGCCCGAGCTTCTGCTGTTCTACGTCCAGGCGGCCGCCGGCCTCGCCGACAACGAAGCGACCAAGTTCCTGGAGCGAACCCAAGGGCGAATCAGCGAGGAAGAAGCGGCCGCGATGCTGCATGTTGGGCTACCGCGGATGCTCGACTTCTTCGGGCTGCTGCGACTCAAGTTCTTTTTGCAGAACATCCGCCATATGAACATGCTTCCCGGCCGCGCCCCGCATCCAGGGCCGCGCCGGCGCTCGCGGCGCCGGTCCGGCGCGACGGCGATCAGGAATGGCCGCGGCGCGCGCTGACGAAGTTCGGACGCGCGGCGGTTTTTGACCGTCACGCGCCGAATGGGACAACCGTCGGTCTCAAAAAAAATGTAATTCGGCGCTTCCGGGCAGACGCTTTCTCAGCGGCTCTGCGACCATTTCACCAACAGCGACGGTAACTTACGACCCACGCCATAGCCGGTGCGGATCGCCGCTTGAGATGCCGAGCGGCGATACAGTTGAAACACCGGGTTGCACATCGTTCAACGCCCGGTTACGCCTTGCGTTAGCGGTAAACGCAATGGACGCAGATCCAGGGAGAGAGAGCATGATCGAGGCGTTGGACCTAGTCGATCTGGAGAATGCGACCCAGTCGCGCCTGATATTCTGGGACGAAAAGGTTTACCAGCAAGAGGTTGAGCGCATCTTCAACCGGTCCTGGCTGTTTCTGGCGCATGACTCGCTCATTCCGAAGCCCGGCGATTTCGTCACTGCAAAGATGGTCGAGGACGATGTCATCGTCTCTCGTCAGAAGGACGGTTCGGTGCGCGCCTTCCTCAATTCGTGCAGCCATCGCGGCAACAAAGTCTGCCACGCCGACAGCGGCACTGCCAAGGCGTTCGTGTGCAGCTACCACGGCTGGGCGTATGGCCCGGACGGCAAGCTTGCCGACGTTCCGCTCGAGGAGCGCTGCTACCATAATGCGATCGACAAATCGCAGCTCGGCCTGCCGCAGGTGCGGGTCGAAAGCTTCCGCGGTTTCATCTTCGGCTGCCATGATCCGGAGGCGCCGAACCTCGAGGAGTATCTCGGCGAGTTCACCTGGTATCTCGACACATTCATGGTCGGTGCCGGCGGCGGCATGGAATTGCTCGGGCCGCCGATGAAATCGACCCTGGCGTGCAATTGGAAGGTTCCCACCGAGAATTTCATCGGTGACGCCTATCATGTCGGCTGGACGCATGCCGCGGCGCTGGGCGTGATCGGCGGCGAGCTTGCCGGCATGGCGGGCAATCGGGCGGACATGCCGTTTTCCGACATGGGGCTGCAGTTCACGATGCGGCACGGTCATGGTTTCGGCCTGATCGACAATGCCGGCACCGCCATTCACGCGGCCGGCGGCGGCTGGCAGCGTTTCCTGGAAGAGACGCGCGGCGAGGTGCGCCGCCGCTTCGGGGCCGAGCGCGAGCGGCTTTATGTGGGCCATTGGAACACTTCTATCTTCCCGAATTGCTCGTTCCTCTACGGCACCAACATCTTCAAGGTCTGGCATCCGCGCGGGCCGCACGAGATCGAGGTCTGGACCTATGTGCTCGTGCCGGCCGCGGCGGACGTCTCGGTCAAGCGCGAGATCCAGCGCGAGGCGACGCGGACGTTCGGGACGGCCGGTACGCTCGAAAGCGACGATGGCGAGAATATGATGACCTGCACCACCACCAATCGCGGCGCGATGACCCGGAAAGGGCGGATCATGTCGACGATGG
>JAQGLH010000311.1 GCA_028293005.1 Alphaproteobacteria bacterium | reverse complement strand
CACGCCCGGCTGTCGCGCGACATGCAGGTACGGCTGACGGGCACGAGCCGCTTCCTCGCGGTCGAGGCGGTCGTGCTTGGGCGGACCGCGATGGGCGAGACGATGGAAAAGGGCATGCTCGACGACCGCTGGCGCATCTGGCGCGACGGCCGCTTGATCTATGCCGACGCTCTCCATCTCGACGGCCCGGTCGATGCGTTGATGCGCCGCGCCGCGATCGGCGCCGGCGCGCGCGCGACCGCGGTGCTGATCCACGTTTCGACGCAGGCTTCGGCATTGCTCGGCCAGGTGCGCGAGGCCCTCGATGGCGCGCTGGGTCTCGCCGCCGCCAGCGCCTGGAACGGCATGCTCGTCACGCGCTTGGTTGCAGCGGACGGTGCGATCCTGCGCCACGATCTCGATCGCGCGCTCACCGCGTTGCGGGACGGCCGGCCGCTGCCCCGCGTCTGGAGCTGCTGACCATGTATTTGACTCCGCGCGAGAAGGACAAATTGCTGATCTCGATGGCCGCGATGGTCGCACGCCGGAGGCTCGAGCGCGGCGTCCGCCTTAACCACCCCGAGGCGATCGCGCTGATTTCGGATTTCGTGCTCGAGGGCGCGCGCGACGGACGGTCGGTCCCCGAACTGATGGAGGCGGGCGCGCATGTCGTCACGCGTGAGCAGGTGATGGAGGGAATCGCCGAGATGATCCACGACGTGCAGGTCGAGGCGACCTTCCCCGACGGGACCAAGCTCGTCAGCGTCCATCATCCGATCCGGTGACTGCGATGGCTCCGCCTCCGATGATCGCTGGCTCCATGATCCCGGGCGAGATCCTTGCTGCCGAGGGCGAGCATATCCTCAACGAGGGGCTCGAGGTCACGACGCTGAGCGTCGCCAACAGCGGCGACCGGCCGATCCAGGTCGGCAGCCATTATCATTTCGCCGAAACCAATGCCGCCTTGCTGTTCGACCGGCCGGCGGCACGCGGCAAGAGGCTCGACATACCGGCGGGGACGGCGGTGCGCTTCGAGCCGGGGCAGAGCCGGGAGGTCGCGCTCATCCCCTATCGCGGGGCGCGCGAGGTGATTGGCTTTCGTGGCCTGGTGATGGGAAGCCTGATGGGGAAGATCGACTGATGGCCTACCGGATGAATCGCGCCGCCTATGCCGACATGTACGGCCCGACCACGGGCGACCGGCTGCGGCTCGCGGACACCGCGCTGATCGTCGAGATCGAGCACGACCACACGATCCTCGGCGAAGAAGTGACGTTCGGCGGTGGCAAGGTGATCCGCGACGGCATGGGCCAGAGCCAGATCACCAATCAGGCCGGTGCCGCCGACACGGTCATCACCAACGCCGTGATCATCGACCATAAGGGCATCACCAAGGCCGACGTCGCGATCAGCCGGGGCCGCATCGCCGCGATCGGCAAGGCGGGCAATCCCGACATCCAGCCGGGAGTCACCATCATCATCGGGCCGGGCACCGAGATCATCGCCGGCGAAGGCAAGATCCTCACTGCCGGCGGAGTCGATGCGCACATCCATTTCATCTGCCCGCAGCAGGTCGACGAAGCGCTTTCCGCGGGCGTGACCACCTTCGTCGGCGGCGGCACCGGCCCTGCGACCGGCACCAATGCGACCACCTGCACGCCCGGCCCGTGGCACATCGAGCGGATGCTGCTCGCCGCCGAGGGCCTGCCGATCAACCTCGCCTTCGCCGGCAAGGGCAACGCCAGCCACCCCGAGGCTTTGGTCGAGCAGATCCGCGCCGGCGCGGCCGCGCTCAAGCTGCACGAGGATTGGGGCACGTCGCCGGCCGCAATCGACTGTTGCCTCGGCGTCGCCGACGAGCATGATGTTCAAGTGATGATCCACACCGACACGTTGAACGAGAGCGGCTTCGTCGAGGATACGATCGCCGCGTTCAAGGGCCGCACGATCCACGCCTTCCACACCGAGGGGGCAGGCGGCGGCCACGCGCCGGACATCATCAAGGTCGCCGGGCTGCCCAACGTCATCCCGTCGTCGACCAATCCGACGCGGCCCTACACAATCAACACGATCGACGAGCATCTCGACATGCTGATGGTCTGCCATCACCTCGATCCGTCGATCCCCGAGGATCTCGCCTTCGCCGAGAGCCGCATCCGCAAGGAGACGATCGCCGCCGAGGACATCCTCCACGACATGGGGGCGCTGTCGATCATCTCGTCGGACAGCCAGGCGATGGGCCGGGTCGGCGAGGTCATCACCCGCACCTGGCAGACCGCGCACAAGATGAAGGTGCAGCGGGGCGCACTCCCCGGCGAGCGCGGCGACAACGACAATCTGAGAGTAAGGCGCTACATCGCGAAATATTCGAACAATCCGGCGATTGCGCAGGGCCTCTCACACGAAGTCGGTTCGGTCGAGGTCGGAAAGTTAGCCGATCTGGTTCTCTGGACTCCCGCTTTCTACGGCGCCAAGCCCGATCTGGTGATCAAGGGCGGGATGATCGTCGTCGCGATGATGGGCGATGCCAATGCGTCGATTCCGACCACGCAGCCGTTCCACGCGCGGCCTATGATCGGCGCTTACGGGCTTGCGATTGCGGCGTCGTGCATCATCTTCGTCTCGTGGGCGGCAGCCGACAGCGGCATCGGCGATCGGCTCGGTCTACGCCGCAGCGTCGTGCCCGTGCGCAACACTCGCAGCATCGGCAAGAAGGACATGATCCTCAACGACGCGCTGCCCGA
>JAQGLH010000308.1 GCA_028293005.1 Alphaproteobacteria bacterium | reverse complement strand
CTGGCCGGAGGCCGTCGAGTGTCGCAAGCGCCGCAAGCACCGCTGCCACCACCGAACGGCCACCGTGAAGGTGGAGCTCGGCAAGATCCTCGCCGGTGGCGCTTGCCGGACCGGCGAAGTGGAATATGAGCGCGTTATCAAGGACTTCGACTGTTTCAGGATGACGTAGCGCAGCGAGCACCGCATGCCGGGGAGGGGGCAATTTGCCCGCTAGCGCGGCGAGCGCGGTGGTCGCGTGCGGCCCGCTCAGGCGGACGACGGCGATCGCCGCCGGGAGGCTGCCCGAAGAGAGCGCGTAGATCGTATCGCGCGCCCCATCATTCACTTTTTCGCGCCGCCCGGCTTATCGCGGCCCATCTGATCGAAGCCCATCTGATCGAACCCCATCTGATCGAACATGGTCTTCCACATCGCAGACATGTTCTCACTCATGGGACCCCATTTCCTGATCGCATCGGCCACCGCTTCGGGCGCGATCCCGTCGGACATCGCCTTGCGCATGGTCTCGACATAGGCCTCGTGGACAGGGGCCAGATCGGGGAGACCAAGGAACCGGCGTGCCTCTTCCGGCGTGCAATCGATATCGACGCTGACTTTCATGGCGCTTCCTTTGCATTCGGTCCGTGCGGTTGCGGGCGGGTCGGCTGCGGACTGGTCGGCTTTGCTGTTGCGGCGCGGGTGCGCCTTATGCGTATATCGCCGCCACGCTCAAATGATGAAGGAGAAAGAGAGTGGCGATGATGGATGTCCGGACGCTCGAGGGTGATGGCTCGTTCAACGCTTATGCGGCCGCGCCCGAAGGTACCCCGCGCGGCGCGATCATCGTGATCCAGGAGATTTTCGGCGTGAACGCGGGCATCCGCGGCAAATGCGATCGCTGGGCCGAGCTCGGCTATCTCGCGCTTGCTCCCGATCTCTTCTGGCGGCTTCGGCCGGCCATCGAGCTCGATCCGGACGTTCCGGACGAGATGCAGCAGGCGCTCGGCCTGATGGGCCGCTTCGACCAGGAGCAGGGAATCAAGGACATCGAAGCAACGATCCGAGCGGCGCGCCAGGCGCTGTCCGCCGGCGGGCGGGAAGGTGCGAAGGTCGGCTGCGTCGGCTTCTGCCTCGGCGGCAGGCTTGCCTTCATGACGGCAACCCGCACCGATATCGACGCGAGCGTCGGCTATTATGGAGTGATGCTCGAGCCATTGCTCCACGAGAAGCATGCGATCGCCAATCCGTTGATGCTGCACATCGCCGGCGCCGATCATTATGTCACGCCCGAACAGCAAAAGGCGATTCACGACGCACTCGACGATCATCCAAAAGTCGTGCTGCACGACTATCCGGGCGAGGATCACGGCTTCGCCGCCGAGATGGGCAACAGGCGCAGCCCCGCGGCGGCCGAGCTCGCCGACCGCCGGACCGAGGATTTCTTTGCCGAGCACCTCTAGTGGCTTTCCCGCCGGGCGGAATCACCTGATGACCGGGAAAGCACGACAAACAAGGGAAACCAGGACCGGTTCAACCCAACCGGAACGAGTCTAGCCGGTCGGCCTCTTGTCTGCCGCCTGACGCGCGCTGACGATCGCGTCAGGCGCGCCCGGGGTCAGAGGTATCGCAGCACGCCGAGCTCGTGGTGGGCGAGGCCATCGTAGATCATCTTGCCCGACACGAAGATGATCGCGGCGAGACCGAGCCAGGCGATCCAGCGATAGCGCTCGATATATTTGGCGATGAAGTTGGCGGCGATGCCCATCAGGCCGACCGCGAGGATCAGCCCGAACACCAGGATTTCGGGATGATCGCGCGCCGCGCCGGCGACGCCGAGGACATTGTCGAGGCTCATCGAGACGTCGGCGAGCGCGACCGCCCAGGCCGCGCCGGCGAAGCTCTTTGCCGAGCGGAGGCCGCTGTGCTCATCGCCCTCGATTTCGCTCGACCCAGCTGATTCGCCGGCGTGGCGCAGCTCGCGGTACATTTTCCAGGCCACCCACAGCAGCAACAGCCCGCCGGCGAGGATCAGGCCGACGATCTGCAGCAGCTGGGTGACGATCAGAGCGAAGACGATGCGCAGCACGAGCGCCGCGGCGATGCCGATCAATATCACCTTGCGCCGCTGCTCGGCCGGGAGGCCCGCCGCGAGTGCGCCGACCACCAGCGCATTGTCGCCGGCGAGAACGAGATCGATCAGAATGACCTGACCGAGCGCCGCCAATGATCCCATGGTGAAGAAGTCTGCAAAATTCATCGGGTAGAAGGCCTTTCAAACATGTCCTGGGGGGTCATCTAGAGTGCTTTCCGGTCGGGTGGAATCACCTGGCGGCCCGGAAGGCACGACGACAAACGAAACCGGGACAAGACCGGTTCAATCGGACCGACACGAGCCTCGGCGAGCGGGTGCGCCTAGGCGAGGAAGTGGAGCACGCCGAGCTCGCGGTCGGTCAGGCCGTCGTAGATCATCGTCCCCCCGACGTAGACGATCACGACCAGGCCAACGTAGGCGATCCAGCGATGGCGCTCGATGACGCGGGCGATCGCGTTGGCCGCGAGGCCCATCATGGTCACCGAAAACGCCAGCCCGAAAAACAGGACGAAAGGATGGTGACGCGCCGCGCCCGCGACCGCGAGGACATTGTCGAGGCTCATCGACAGGTCCGCGATCACAACCTGGGTGACGGTATGGCGGAAGCTCTTCGGCGCGCGCCGTGCGCTGTTCTCGATTTCCGCGGAGCTGTAATCCTCCGGCGCCCTGTCCTGGTGACGGATCTCGCGCAGCAGCTTCCATGCCACCCACAGCAGCATCAGCCCGCCCGCGAACAGCAGGCCGACCACCTTGAGCAGCTGAGTCGCGATCAGGGCGAAACCAATCAGGCCCACCAGGGCGATCGCAACGCCGACGGTGATGACCTTCTTGCGCTGGTCGGCCGGCAAGCCGGCGGCCAGCGCGCCAAGCACGACGACATTGTCGCCGGCCATCATCAGGTCGATCATGATGACCTTGCCGAAATCCGCCAGCACGCCGGGAGCGACGATCGCAGAGAGATCCATGACCGCTGCGAACGCCGCGCGGCTTTACTGGTTCATCGACGCGAAGAAATCTTCGTTGGACTTGGCGTCCTTCATCTTGTCGAGCAGGAACTGCATTGCGTCGACGGTGCCCATCTGCATCAGAATTCGGCGCAGCACCCACATCTTGGAGAGCGTCGCCGGATCGACGAGCAATTCTTCCTTGCGCGTGCCGGACTTGCCGACGTCGAGCGCCGGGAAGATGCGCTTGTCGGCGACCTTGCGGTCGAGCACGATCTCGGAATTGCCGGTGCCCTTGAACTCCTCGAAGATCACTTCGTCCATCTTCGAGCCGGTGTCGATCAGCGCGGTCGCGATGATCGAGAGCGAGCCGCCTTCCTCGATGTTCCGCGCGGCACCGAAGAAGCGCTTCGGCCGCTGCAGCGCATTGGCGTCGACACCGCCGGTCAGCACCTTGCCCGATGACGGGACGACGGTGTTGTAGGCGCGGCCAAGACGCGTGATCGAATCGAGCAGGATGACGACATCCTTCTTGTGCTCGACAAGCCGCTTGGCCTTCTCGATCACCATTTCGGCGACCTGGACGTGGCGGCTGGCCGGCTCGTCGAAGGTCGAGGAGATGACCTCGCCCTTCACCGAACGCTGCATGTCGGTCACTTCCTCGGGCCGCTCGTCGATCAGCAGCACGATCAGGAACACTTCGGGGTGATTGTCGGTGATCGCCTTCGCCATGTTCTGGAGGAGGACGGTCTT
>JAQGLH010000301.1 GCA_028293005.1 Alphaproteobacteria bacterium | reverse complement strand
CGACGCCCCGTTCGGACTCGACGGCAAGGTGGCGCGCCTGGCCGGGGGCCTGCTGTGGTTCTCGCAGGTCGAAGCGATCGTTGCCGGCGGCGAAGGCACGAGCGACCTGGTGAGCGTTGCCGCGATCGATCGCTTCATCGACGGTCTTGGCGCGGATCAGCGGTCGGCGGCGGCAGCCGCCTGGGCCAGCATCGTGGCGCCGCGCGCGCCGCTGAAGCTCGGTGAGCGAGTGGTGCGGCTCGATCAGCCGCAGGTGGTGGGCATCGTCAACGTCACGCCGGACAGCTTCTCGGACGGGGGCCGCTACAGCGATGCCGCCGCGGCGGGCAATGGCGGATTCGCGATGGCCGCGGCCGGGGCCGCGATCATCGATGTCGGCGGCGAATCGACGCGTCCTGGCGCGCAGCCGGTCTGGGAAGAGGATGAGAAAACGCGCGTCCTGCCGGTCCTCGAGCAGCTGCTCGGCTCGGGCACGGCGGTCTCGCTCGACACCCGCAAGGCGGCGGTGATGGAGGCCGCGCTCGGCATCGGGCCGGTGATGATCAACGATGTGTCCGCGCTCACCTACGACCCGCGCGCGGCCGAGGTGATCGCGCGATACGTCTGTCCGATCGTGCTGATGCACCACCAAGGTCCGCCGGAGACGATGCAGGAGGCGCCGCGCTACGAGCGGCCGGTGCTGCTCGAGGTCTACGACTGGCTCGAAGCGAGCATCGAGGCGGCGGTCGCGGCGGGGATCGATCGCACGCGGATCGTCATCGATCCCGGCATCGGCTTCGGCAAGAGCGTGCAGCACAACCTGCAATTGCTCAACGGACTGGCGCTGCTCCACGGTCTCGGCTGTCCGATCATGCTGGGTGCGAGCCGCAAGCGTATGGTCGGCGCCTTGTCCGGCGAGGCGCCCGCCGACCAGCGCCTGGGCGGCTCGATCGCGCTGGCACTCAAGGGCGCCGACCAGGGCGTGCAATTGCTCCGCGTTCACGACGTCGTCGAGACGGTGCAGGCGGTGAAGGTCTGGCGGGGCCTCAGGGACGCCGCATTGACGCCCGCCTAGGCGGTCACTGCGCCGCTAGCTGCGTTCCCGGTTCGATTGAACCGGTTCCGCGTCCGGTTTTCCTTGTCTGTCGCGCTTTCCAAGTCGTCAGGCGATGCCGCCTGACTGGAAGGCATTCTAGGCGGCGGCTTCGCCGATGCCGAGCTCCGCGAGCTTGCGGTAGAGCGTGGAGCGGCCGATGCCGAGGCGCCGCGCCACCTCCGTCATGCGACCGCGATAGTGACCGATTGCGAGGCGGATGACGTCCGCCTCGATCGCTTCGAGCGGACGCAGATTGCCGTCCGCCGCATAAAGCGTGATTCCCGGGGCGCTGTTGAACGCGGCTGCGGCCGAAGCGCCGTTGAGGACGCGGGCATGGTAATCGTCGGCCCGCTTGCTGAACGTCGATTCCTGCGCGATCTGCGGGAAATCGGCGGCCGTGAGGGCATTGCCCTCGCACAGCACCGCGGCGCGGAACAGGACGTTCTGGAGCTGACGGACGTTGCCCGGCCAGCCGTAGCGCATCAGCACCGCGAGCGCGTCGTCGGTGATGCTGAAATGGCGCATGCCAGGCTGCTCGGCGATACGCGCGAGCAAGTGGCGGGCGAGGCCGGGGATGTCGCTGCCGCGCGCGCGCAGCGGCGGGATGTCGCAGTGGACGACGTTGAGCCGATAGAAGAGATCCTCGCGGAAGCGGCCGCGGGCGATCTCTTCGGGGAGGCTGCGGCCGGTTGAGGCGATGACGCGCACATCGACGGTCTGGACGATGCGGCTGCCGATGCGCTGGAACTCGCCGGTGTCGAGCGCGAGCAGCAGCTTGACCTGGACCTCGAGAGGAAGGTCGCCGACCTCCTCGAGAAACAGGGTGCTGCCGTCGGCTTCCTCGAAGCGGCCGATGTGGCGGTCGAACGCGCCGGTGAACGCGCCCTTTTCGTGGCCGAACAGCGCCGATTCGATATGGTTGGACGGAATCGCCGCGCAATTGACGCTGATGATCGGCCGCTTGCCGCGCGGCGAAGCGGTGTGGATCGCCTGGGCGAGCACTTCCTTGCCCGAGCCGCTTTCACCCTCGATCAGGACCGGGATGCGGGCGCGGGCAGCCTTGGCGGCGATCGCAAGCGCGGTGCGGAATTCGGGCGCCGACCCGACGATCTCGTCGAAGGGCAACGGCTTGGTGATCTTTTCCGACAGCGGGCGAAGCTCGCCGCTCGATTTGCGCCGATCAGTTGCCGCATCGAGCGCGGCGAGCAGCCGATCGGGCGACAGCGGCTTGACGAGGAAATCATGCGCACCGGCGCGCATCGCCTCGACGGCGACCGCGACGCTGGTCTGGGCGGTGAGCACCAGCAAGGGAAGGTCGGGCCGCACCGCGCGGATCTGCGCGATCAGCTCGGTGCCTTCGGCGCCGGGCAGCCAATGATCGAGCAGGATCGCATCGACGTCCTGACCCTCCTCGCCAACGAGCAATTTGTGGGCGGCGTCGACGTCCGGCGCACCCATCACCCACCAACCGGCGCGCGCGCCGATGGCGGTGACCAGGCGGCGCTGCGCGGGTTCGTCGTCGATCAGCAAAAGACAGCGGGTGGCGTCAGGCCGCATTGTGCCCCCTAAAAATTTGGTTGAGGCCCATTAAGCAGGATCTCGTAAAATTCGCCTTAATGCGCCGAATTCGTGCCGTTCCAATTTGCACTTGGCCAATTGTGCTTGGCCGATGTCCCGCTTGGCCAATTTGCGCTTGGGCTGCCGCGTGCACCTTGATAAGAAGCGCGGCGACGAAGGTGTGATGAGGACGAGATGGCAGCCGAAGGTCAAAGTCAGAACGACATGCAAGCGCATGTGAAGAGCTATTCGCACTTTGCGGTGATGATGAAATGGGGAGCCATCCTCAGCGCCATCACCGGCTTGATCGTCATCCTGATCATCCGCTCGTAGCCGCCTGGTGAAAATCGCGGTCCTCCACGAAAGCGCCGAGGGGGAACGCCGCGTCGCCGCCACGGCCGAGACGGTCCGCAAATACCTCGCACTCGGAGCGAGCGTGGCGGTCGAGAAGGGCGCGGGGCTAGGCGCTTCGATAGCAGATTCGGATTATGAAGCCGCCGGCGCAAGCATCGGGCGGCGCGACGAGGTGCTTCGCGATGCCGATGCGCTGCTCGGCGTGCAGGGACAGGATGCCGCGGCGCTGGGCGGCGCCAAGCCAGGCGCGCTGATCGTCGCCAGCCTCAACCCGTTCGGCCAGCGTGAACGGATCGATGGCTATGCGCGCGCCGGGCTCGAGGCGCTCGCGATGGAGTTCATGCCGCGCATCACCCGCGCGCAATCGATGGACATCCTGTCCTCACAATCGAACCTCGCCGGCTACAAATCCGTGCTCGACGCAGCCGGGGAATATGGCCGCGCCTTTCCGATGATGATGACGGCGGCGGGCACGATCGCCGCCGCGCGGGTGTTCGTGATGGGTGTCGGCGTCGCCGGCCTGCAGGCGATCGCCACCGCGCGCCGACTGGGCGCGATCGTGTCGGCGACCGACGTCCGCTCGGCGACGCGCGAGCAGATCGAGAGCCTTGGCGCCAAGGCGGTGTTCGTCGATGACGTCGCCGGCATCGAGGGCGAAGGTTCTGGCGGTTACGCCACCGAAATGTCCGAAGACTATAAGGCGCGGCAGGCGGAGCTCGTCTCGAGCCATATCACCAAGCAGGACATCGTCATCACTACCGCGCTAATCCCGGGCCGCCCGGCGCCGCGGCTGATCAGCGACGCGCAGGTCGCGAGCATGCGCCCGGGCAGCGTGATCGTCGACCTCGCGGTCGAGCAGGGCGGCAACGTCGAAGGTGCGGTGTCGGGCGAAGTCGTCGAGCGCCACGGCGTCCGGATCGTCGGCCATCGCAACGTGCCGAGCCGGCTCGCAGCCGATGCTTCGGCGCTGTTCGCGCGCAATCTGTACAATTTTCTAAGCGCCTTCTGGGACAAGGACGCGGGCCGTGTCGTGCTGCCCGACGAGGACGAGATCGTGAAGGGCGTGCGGCTGACCAAGGGCGGCAGGATCGTCAATGAAAGACTGTTGGTCTGATGCGCTGCCCGGTTGCGGCAGTCGGCTCGGATGCGGGCTGTTGAACCGGGAGCGATAGAATGAGCTTTGTTTCCATCCTGTCAGTCTTCGTGCTCGCCTGCTTTGTCGGTTATTATGTCGTCTGGTCCGTGACGCCGGCGCTGCACACGCCTTTGATGTCGGTGACCAACGCGGTCTCCTCGGTGATCATCGTCGGTGCGCTGATCGCCAGCGCCGCCGGTGGCTCGGCGAGCGCAAAATGGCTCGGTCTGCTCGGCGTGGTGCTGGCCAGCATCAACATCTTCGGCGGTTTTGCGGTGACGGCGCGCATGCTCGCCATGTATAAAAAGAAGGAGCGGCGTTGATGCACGGGGCTGCCGCCGTTCCGGCCTGGGTGCCGACCGCTTATCTGATCGCCGGCATCTGCTTCATCCTCGCTCTGCGCGGGCTGTCGAGTCCGGTAAGCTCGCAGCGCGGCAATCGCTTCGGCATCGCCGGCATGACGATCGCGGTCGGCACGACGCTGGTCTATTATGCACCGCGCTCGCCCGCCGGTGCGTTCGACGGGCTGCCGCTGGTCGAGATATTGATCGCAATCGCGATCGGCGGCGCGATCGGCCTGGTCACTGCGCGACGCATCGCGATGACGGCGATGCCGCAGCTGGTCGCTGCGTTCCACTCGCTGGTAGGTCTTGCCGCAGTGCTGGTCGCCGCCGCCGCCTACCTTAACCCGCAGGCGTTCGGCATCGCCGGTACGGATGGTGTGATCCATGGCGTCAGCCGCATCGAGATGGGGCTCGGGGTCGCGATCGGCGCGATCACCTTCTCGGGATCGGTGATCGCGTTCCTGAAGCTCAACGGCAATATGTCGGGGAAGTCGATCCTGCTGCCGGGGCGGCACGTGATCAACCTCGGCACGCTGGCGCTGATCCTCGGGCTGATCGGCTATTTCGTCACCGACCAGGCGCCGTGGGTGTTCTGGACGATCACCGCTTTGTCGTTCCTCATCGGCTTCCTGCTGATCATACCGATCGGCGGTGCCGACATGCCGGTCGTGGTGTCGATGCTCAACAGCTATTCGGGTTGGGCGGCCGCGGCGATGGGCTTCACGCTCGGCAACAGCGCGATGATCATCACCGGCGCGCTGGTCGGCTCGTCCGGCGCGATCCTGTCCTACATCATGTGCCGCGCGATGAACCGCAGCTTCATCAGCGTGATCGCGGGCGGATTCGGCGGCGACGCGGTCGCGGGCGGCGGCGGGCCGGCGATCGACCGCCCGTACAAGCGCGGCTCGGCCGAGGATGCTGCGTTCCTGATGAAGCAGGCCGAGCAGGTGATCATCGTTCCCGGCTCCGGAATGGCGGTGGCGCAGGCCCAGCATGCGCTGCGCGAGATGGCCGATATGCTCAAGAAGGAGGGGGTCAGCGTCAAATATGCGATCCACCCCGTCGCCGGCCGCATGCCAGGGCATATGAACGTGCTGCTCGCGGAAGCGAACGTTCCCTATGACGAGGTGTTCGAACTCGAGGACATCAATTCGGAATTCGCCCGCACCGACGTCGCCTTCGTGATCGGCGCGAACGACGTGACCAATCCCGCCGCCAAGACCGACAAGAGCTCGCCGATCTACGGCATGCCGGTGCTCGACGTCGAGAAGGCCAAGACCGTGTTGTTCGTCAAACGATCGATGGGCGGCGCGGGTTACGCCGGTGTCGAGAACGAATTGTTTTTTCGGGACAATACGATGATGCTTCTTGCAGACGCCAAGAAGATGGTGGACGATATCGTCAAGGCGCTCGCCTAGGCGGCACCCACGCGGTCCAGAACAGCCGAACGTTAACCGAACCGGATGCAGGTCTGTTCTAGGCACGTGCGAGCCCCTTGAACGGGCGGCGGGGAAGGAACGGTCTACGGTGCGCAAACTGGGGTTGATCGGCGGGATGAGCTGGGTCTCCACCGCCATGTATTACGAGCAGATCAACAAAGGGGTGGCGCGCCGGATCGGCGGCATCGGCAACGCGCACCTGCTGATCGAAAGCTTCGACTTCGCGCCGGTCGCGCGATTGCAAGCCGAGGAGAATTGGGGCGTGCTGGCAGATCTGCTCGGCGCCTCGGCCAGGCGCCTCCAGCAGGCCGGCGCCCAAGCCGTGGTCCTGTGCAGCAACACGATGCACAAGGTCTACGACGAGGTCGCCGCCGCCATCGAGATCCCGATCCTCCACATCGGCGACGTCACCGCCGCCAAGATGGTGCAGGATGGAGTGCGCAGGGCCGGGCTGATCGGAACCAGGTTCACGATGAACGAGAGCTTCTATCGTGACCGCATCGAGCAGCACGGCATCGCCATTGCCACCCCGGATCCGGCGATGATGAAAGAGATCGATCGCATAATCTATGAGGAGCTGACGCGCGGGACGATTTCGCGTGTGTCGCAGCGCACGCTCAAAACCTGCCTCACGATCATGGGCCAGGCGCGCAACCAGGCGGTGATCCTGGGCTGCACCGAGCTGGTGATGCTCGTCGATCCGGTCGCCAACGTCATCCCCGTCTACGATACGACCGCGCTTCACTGCAAAGCGGCGGTGGCATGGATCATGGGCGATGAGGCGCAAGCGGCACCGCAGGTGACGCTGGCCGCCGCCGGCCAGCGCTGACCGCGAGAGCCGCTCGGGCTTTGCCGGGCGCGGGCTTGCCCTCAAGCGGTTGAGATGGCAGTGCGCGATCTTCCGCAGCGCGGGCGCTTAGCTCAGTTGGTAGAGCATCTCGTTTACACCGAGAGGGTCGGCGGTTCGAGCCCGTCAGCGCCCACCAAAGACCCCCCGCTCAGTCGGCGGTTTCCATAATGCGCGGGTCCTGCATTCGCAGGCGCGCGAACTCATAGACCTGGCGGCCGATCAGATCGAGCTGAGCGGCCGCGCCATCGTCGCTGCACTGGCCGTCGTTGAAGATCCGGCCCGAAGTGTTGATCGCCGCGCCGAGCGGGGTCGGCCAGCCGCGCAGCGCATGGACGATCGAGCGCAGCGTCGCCAAGGTGCTTCCGGTCGCCTGCCAGCCGTAAGCGGTGACGATCAGGCCAACCGGCACACCGTCGAGATAGACGCGCTTGTCGCCGGCGGTGTCCTCGAAATAGTCGATTGCATTCTTCACCATCCCCGAAATCGAGCCGTGATATGCGGGGCTGGCGACGATCAGGCCGTCGGCCTGGCGGACATGCTCGACCAGCTCGCGGCCTTCGGCGGATTCCGAGCTGGCGGGGGTGAGATAATGGGGCAGCACGCTGATCGTGGCATTGCCGAACAGCCGCACCCGCGCGCCTTCGCGTTCGGCGGAAGCGAGCGCCAGCGCCAGCGCCTGTTCCGTCGACGAGCCCGGCAGCGCGGTGCCGCCGATGCCAATAATCAAGGGTTGCGAGGCGGCCATTCAGCTCTCCTGAGCTTCGGAGCGATGCTGGTCCGCTGAACGCTTGTCAAGGCGCGGGCGAGCGCAGGCCGAGCCGACACGGCGGTACTTGCGCCAATCGAGGCGCAGGAGCCGGCCGCCGGACGGGCCGAGCGCGCCACTCGCGGAACTTTTCGTCTTCCCGTCCGCTTTGGCAGATGAGGGGAGGCCGTTCTGAACCAAGCACAACATTATGCGCAGCTCGAGCAAGGCGCGCGCTATCTCGCGTCGCGCGCGCTCGACGAGGCCGAGCGGCAGGAGCATCTCGGCTGGGCCAACCGCTATTGCCGGCTTCGGCTCGACGCCAGCGAAGGTCCCGCCCGCGCGTCTCTTTGAAGGCTTTCGCGACCCACTTGCTCTTCGCCTAGACCGTTTCCACCACGTAAGGCCTTCAGCCTCCCGCGCGAATAGAGCTGGGCCGGTAATCAGCGGGGCCGGTAGAGGCGCGCTTGCTCGGCACATTCAGGGGTCATGGCCTGCGACGTGCGCGGTGGCGCAGTGTCTTGCGCGTCGAACAGGGATTTCGCGGGCATAGCCAGTTCGCGCCGCTGCCGCGCATCAACGAGATCCGGGACCTCGACTCCTGTTGGGGTCACGCTCTGGCGTGAAGGCCTGTGCCAGCAAGCCGCCGATGCCTGGGCGGTGGCCGCTCCGCAAATCGTTCGCGCGAGGCGCACGCAACGCGCGAAAAATATCGACCAGCATTTCCGCCCGGCGGCGATGCGTCGCGCGCTGCTCCTGCTCCTCCGCTCGTCCGGCAGCGATCAGCTCTTCCGCCGCCCAATGAGCGAAAAGCTCCTGATCACTTTCCATGTGCTGCTCCCGACTGAACCGATGTGGATGTAATGCCCAAGGCGGGACCCTCTATGCGGGGGCGGCTGCCGCGAGGTTAATGCGCGGCTGCGGTCATCCCCGGATCAGGACCTCCGACCCGCGGCCAAGCCGGAGCAGCAATGACCCGCCGCTCGCATTCGGCAAGCGCGGATCACCGAGCCTTCAACGGCGCATTTGCGGGAAATACCGGACACTGCGGCGGTCATAGATACCAATTTGATAACCTTTTTCTGCGATGGCCAAGTTGATATTAACATGATTTGGTCAGCTCTCCTTCCCAAAGCCTTGAAACCGCGCAGCAATCGCGGTCGGATCCTGCTGTGGTCATGCCTAGCGGGGCTGATCTTCGGCACCATTCAGGCCGGTGCGACGATCGAGGATCTGCTGCGCGACGTTCGCAACGATGCGCGCCCGCATGCGGTCAGCGGCGATATCACGCTGGTCGCGATCGACGACCGCAGCCTTAACGAGCTTGGAAATTTCCCGTGGCCGAGGAGCCATCAGGCTGCTTTGGCGGACCAGCTCGATCGCATGGGGGCCAAGCGGGTCTTCTTCAACATTCTCTTCACCTCCAAGACCGATCCGGCCGACGACCAGAAGTTCGCGCATAGCGTGCAGCGTCTCGGCGAGAGGGCTGTGCTCGCGTTGCAATTTGACGTCGACAGCGTGACCGGTGAGCGGATCGAGAGCTATCCGCTCCCTGAACTCGGCGAACATGCAACGCTCGCGCACACCAACTTCGGATTCAACGCGATGGGCGGGGTTCGCCGTCTTCCCTTCGCGCTCAGTTTCGACCAGGGAACATTCCCGTCGTTCGCGTCGGTGCTGGGTGGGGCCCAACAGCGATCCGGCGACTTCCTCGTCGATTATTCGCTCGAGCCCTCCTCGATTCCGACGGTGAGCGCGGTCGACGTGCTTAAGGGAAAGGCTCCGCTCAGCCGGATCAAGGGCAAAGATGTCGTCATCGGAGCCACTTATGGAGCGAGGGGCGCTAGCTATGTGGCACCGGGTCACGGCGTCATGTCGAGCGTCTATTTGCATATCCTCGGCGCCGAGACGCTCAAGGAAGGCCCGCCAGTCGAGTGGCCGTGGCTGATAGCATTCATTCCGGCACTTGCCATCGTCGCGGCTTGCGGGTTCGTGCGGCGCAAGCTTTTCTCGATTGCCGCGATCGGCGGCGGAATCGCCGGCGCTCTTGTCCTGCCGTTTTTTCTCGAGCAGCAGATGATCTTCCCCGAGGTGGTGCCGTCGCTGTTCCTGATGGGCGTCGTCGGCACCTGCTTGAGCTGGTCGACATTGCGCCAGATGTACAAGACACGGGGGACGACGAACACGGTCTCGGGACTCCCGAACTTGAACGCGCTTCATCAGCAGAAGGTGGATCATGGGCGCGCGCTGATCGCCGCCCGCGTCCATAATTATGCCGCCATCGCCGCTGCGCTCCCCGCCGGCGGCGAAAAAGGATTGATCGACCAGATCGCCAAGCGGCTGATGGTGGGCGCGTCAGATCCCATTCTCTATCAGGGCGACGAAGGCATTTTCGTCTGGTTCGCCGAAGCGGGCACGATGCCGCCCGGCGAGCATCTCGACGCGTTGCACACGCTGTTCAGAAGTCCGGTCATAGTCCAGGACAAGCAATATGACCTGACGATCACCTTCGGCTTCGACGCCGACGCCGACCGCTCGATCCCCAACCGGCTGGCGAGCGCGCTGCTCGCCGCCGACCAGGCGCATGGCGAAGGGTTGAAGTGGAAGGAGCACGACCATAGCTCGCACGAGGACACGGCCTGGAAATTGTCGCTGCTCAGCCAGCTCGACGCCGCCGTCGACGGGGGTGACTTGTGGGTCGCGTACCAGCCCAAGCTCGACCTCACGACCGGGAAGATCGTCAGCGCCGAAGCGCTCGCCCGGTGGACCCATCCCGAAAAGGGGGCGATCAGCCCGCTCGAGTTCATCCTCGCAGCCGAGCAGAACAACCGGATCGAGAAGCTCACCTATTTCGTCCTCGAACATGCCATTCGCGTCGCGGCCGTGATCAATGGCCACGGCATGGATTTCAGCGTCTCGGTCAATCTGTCGGCGCGGCTGATCGATGATCGAGGATTGGTCGCGAAAGTGACCGAGATGCTCGCGAAACATGGGCTACAGCCTGAGCATCTGACGCTCGAGGTCACTGAAACTGCGGCGCTGAGCAGCAGCCTTCCGAACATGCAGACGCTGCAGGAGCTGCGTGATCACGGCGTCCAGATTTCGGTCGACGACTATGGCACCGGCCTCTCGACGCTCGACTATCTGCAAAGAATCCCCGCGACCGAAATCAAGATCGACCGAAGCTTCGTGATGGCGATGCGTGAAAATCACGGCACCAGGGTGATGGTCAACTCGACGATTCAGCTCGCCCATTCCTTGGGCCAGAAAGTCGTCGCGGAAGGGGTCGAGGACCAGGAGACGCTCGACGATCTCACCAACATGAATTGCGACCTCGCCCAAGGCTATCACATCGGCCGGCCGGTCGCTTTCAAGACGCTGAGCAAGCAGTTGCTTGGCGAGAGGAGCCGGGCCGCATGATCCCGCCAGATTGGGTTAGTTAACGGCTTGTTATCCTTAATCGTTACGGTTAAAGTTCCCTTAGCACAGCGCGATTCGCCGCGCGTGCCTGAAAAGGGGATTTCGGATGAGCAAGAAAGTTGCCACACGCTGGGACGTCATCGTGGGCTGGGGCAAAGGCGCCGACCGCGGCTGATCCCAACCAAAGAAATTCAAAGAGCCCCGGTCTTGGCCGGGGCTTTTTTATTGCCTTGGAAAGATTGACGAAAACGTAAGCTCGGCGAGCTGAACTCAAGTTTATTGCCATGACCTGGCGATCGTTTCTTGCCCGCACCGAGCGATGCCCCCACGCCGGCGAACTGCCTGCCGGCTCCCACCGCTTGATTGCTTTTCGAGGCGACCTCGATCATGCGAATCGGCAGCCGTCAGCCCCAAAGGCGAGAGAACCGTGGACCGATTGCCGACACACATGCGGCAACGAAATGCTGCCGAGTGCCCGCTCGCCATGCCGGTCAGCACGGCTGGAGCAGGAGGAACATGACGACAGCGCGCAAGTCGTTTTGGAAAAGCCTCTATGCCCAGGTGCTGATCGGGATCGCGCTTGGCGTTGCCGTCGGCTGGCTCTGGCCCGATGCGGGGCGTGCCCTGAAGCCGCTCGGCGATGGCTTCATCAAGCTGGTCAAGATGATCATCACCCCAGTCATCTTCCTGACGGTGGTGACGGGAATTGCCGGCATGGCCGACCTTCGGGAATTCGGCCGGATCGGCACCAAGGCGCTGGCCTATTTCCTGACCCTATCGACGCTCGCGCTCGCAATCGGGCTCGTGGTCGGCAATGTCGTGCAGCCGGGACTGGGTCTCAACGTCGACCCGGCGACGCTCGACCAAGGCGCGGTCGCCACCTACGTCGGCAAGGCGCATGATCAGAATGTGACCGGGTTCGTCCTCGGCATCATTCCCGACACGATGATCAGCGCGTTCACCTCGAACGAGATCTTGCAGGTGCTGCTGGTCGCGGTCCTGTTCGGCATCGCGCTCGCCCACATCGGACAAAAGGGCGAGCGGCTGCTCGGGAGCCTGAGGACCCTGACGGCGGTCGTGTTCCGCATCGTTCATATGTTGATGTACTTGGCCCCGATCGGCGCGTTCGGCGCGATGGCGTTCACGATCGGTCAATATGGAATTGGCGCG
>JAQGLH010000275.1 GCA_028293005.1 Alphaproteobacteria bacterium | reverse complement strand
ATGGCCGGCTTTCGGCGGAAGCCGACGCACCCGCTGGCACCCGCCTGCTCGATCTCGCGCAACAGCACGACCAGCCCCTCGAAGGCACCTGCGAGGGCCAGATGGCCTGCTCGACATGCCACGTGATCGTCGATCCCGAGGATTTCGCGCGGCTGCCGCGCGCGAGCGAGGAGGAGGAGGATATGCTCGACCTCGCCGCGCACGTGACGCGCACCTCGAGGCTCGCCTGCCAGATCTGGCTGAGAGAGGATCTCAGGACGCTGACCGTCCGCATTCCCGGGGCGGCGCACAACATGATGAGGCGCTGATCCCAGCTTCGGCCCTCGGTTGGCGGGTCAGGGCAGGTAAGGCAGGTCGAGGGCCTCGGCGACCGCCTGGTGGCGGATCTTGCCGCGCGCGACGTTGAGGCCGTGGGCGAGATGCTCGTCCGCCTTCAACGCCTTCTCAGCGCCGAGGTTGGCGAGCTTCATCACGAACGGCAGCGTCGCATTGTTGAGCGCAAAGGCGGAGGTGCGCGCGACCGCGCCGGGCATGTTGGCGACGCAATAATGGATCACGCCCTCGACCTCGAACACTGGGTCGTCGTGCGTGGTCGGGTGCGAGGTTTCGAAGCAGCCGCCCTGATCGATCGCAATGTCGACGACCACCGAGCCGCGCTTCATCGTCTTGAGCATCTCGCGCGTGACGAGCTTGGGCGCCGCGGCGCCCGGCACCAGCACCGCGCCGATCACGAGGTGCGCGTTGGCGACTGCTGCCGCGATCGCGGCCTTGCTCGCATAGACGGTCTTGATCTGGCTGCCGAAATAGGTGTCGAGCTCGGCCAGGCGATCGTTGCTGATGTCGTAGATGGTGACGTCGGCGCGTTGGCCGACCGCCATTTGCGCGGCGTTGAGGCCGGCGACGCCGCCGCCGAGGATGGCGACGCGACCGGGCGTGACGCCGGGTACGCCGCCGAGCAATATCCCGCGTCCGCCCTGCTCCTTTTCGAGATAATGCGCGCCGACCTGGATCGCCATCCGGCCCGCGACTTCGGACATCGGCTTGAGCAAGGGCAAGGCGCCGCTGCGCGACGTCACCGTCTCATAGGCGATGCAGGTTGCCCCGGACCGCATCAGTCCTTCGGCCTGCGGCTTGTCGGCGGCGAGGTGGAGATAGGTGAACAGGATATGGCGCGGCTCGAGCAGCGCGATCTCGGCAGGCTGCGGCTCCTTGACCTTGACGATCAGCTCGGCCGCAGCGAACACCTCCGCCGGCGAGGGCAGGATCGTCGCGCCGGCGCGGACATAGTCCCCATCCTTGAAATCGATGCCGAGGCCGGCGCCGGCCTCGACGAACACTTCGTGGCCCGCGGCGGCCAGCTCGGTGACCGACGGCGGCGTGAGGCCGACCCGATATTCATGGTTCTTGATCTCGCGCGGCACGCCGATCCGCATAGGCCCATCCTCTCAAAGACCTGCATATAGAAAGCGGGCGCGAAAGTGCACGTCTCCTGATTCCTCGCCGGCACGGGAAGAATCGCTGTCCCCCCGCGCCGTTGCAGGCACCTGTTCGAAGTGCTAGGGGCGCGTCCCTGTTCCGCTGGCCTGTTCCGAGCAGGTCTGCCACATTGGCCATGACGTCCGTTCACCGAAGGCTGGGCCGCACCGTCCATGAACGATAACAGCAGTAGCGTCGAGGCGGCCGGGCAACCCGGACCGGTCCATGGCCCGCGCAATGCCGGCCTCGTCAAGCTCGCGATGGGCGCGATCGGCATCGTCTTCGGCGATATCGGCACCAGCCCCATCTACGCGTTTCGCGAGACCTTCGCCGGCCACCACATTCTCGCGCCCGATCCGCTGCACATCTACGGCGTCCTCAGCCTGATCTTCTGGTCGATGATGATCGTCGTGACGCTCAAATACGTCACGATCATCATGCGCGCGGACAACAAGGGGGAGGGCGGCAGCCTCGCGCTGCTCGCTCTGATCAATCGCCGTTCGGAAGGGCCGCGCCGCTGGACGAAGGGAATCGTCCTGCTCGGCGTGTTCGCCACGGCTTTGTTCTACGGCGACAGCATGATCACGCCCGCGATCTCGGTGTTGTCGGCGGTCGAGGGTCTTGAGACGGTCAATCGCAGCTTCACGCCGTGGGTGATCCCGATCGCGATCGCGATCCTGATCGGGCTGTTCGCGATCCAGGGACGCGGCACCGCCAAGGTCGGGACGCTGTTCGGGCCGGTGATGCTGCTCTATTTCGCGACGATTGCGGTGCTCGGCGTGATGCACGTCGTGCAGATGCCGACCATCCTGGCCGCGCTCAATCCCTATCATGCGGTGCGCTTCTTTGCGGTCGACGGCGTGCGCGCTTTCCTGGCGATGGGTTCGGTCGTGCTCGCCGTCACCGGCGCCGAGGCGCTCTACGCCGACATGGGCCATTTCGGGCGCAATCCGATCCGCGTGTCATGGATGTTCTTCGTGCTGCCGGCGCTGATGCTCAATTATCTGGGGCAGGGGGCGATGCTGCTCTCGCTCGACAGCGCGGCCGCGCTGCACGCCGTCACCAATCCATTCTTCTTCCTCGCGCCGGACATGTTCCGCCTGCCGCTCACCTTGCTTGCGGTCGCCGCAACGGTAATCGCCAGCCAGGCGGTGATCTCCGGCGCCTTCTCGGTGACCCAGCAGGCGATCCAGCTCGGCTTCGTGCCGCGCCTCCGGATCATGCACACCAGCGCCTATGCGGCCGGCCAGATCTATATTCCGGTGGTCAACTGGGCGCTGATGACGATGGTGATCGTACTCGTGCTCACCTACCGCACCTCGACCAACCTCGCAGCGGCCTATGGCA
>JAQGLH010000265.1 GCA_028293005.1 Alphaproteobacteria bacterium | reverse complement strand
CGCCGGATCCCATCGCACATGAACATGGTCCGGGCCGCGGAACGAGGTGTTCGGAAGGTAGGTGAACTCCTGCTCGGGCGTCAGCTCCATGTGCGGGATGCGCCGCGTGAACTCCTCGATGAAGATGCGCATCTCCATGCGCGCCAGATTCTTGCCGATGCACTGATGGCTGCCATAGCCGAACGTCAGATGGTCGGTCGTGTTGTCGCGGGTGATATCGAAGCTGTCGGGGTTCTCGAAATGACGCTCGTCGTGATTGGCCGAAGTCGAGACGATCAGCAATTTGGCACCCTTTGGGATCGCCACCCCACTGATTTGGGTGTCGGCCGTCGCGATCCTCCTCCACGCCACCACGGAGCCCGAATAGCGCAGGCATTCCTCGACCGCGTTAGGGATCAGCGATGGGTCGGCGCAAAGCGCGTCCCAGGCTTCGCGATGCGTCAGAAGCAGGCGCATCGCATTGGCGGCCGCATGCGCGGTCGTCTCATGCGCGGCGACGATTCCGGCCATCATCATCGAATGGAGATAGGAATCGGTGACGACATCCGGCAGCTCGCGCTGGCGGCGGATCGCATATTGCATCCAGCCGTTCGCGTCGGGATCCTCGCGCATCCGCTCGAGCACTTCGCCCGCGAACTGCCAGAATTTGCCGACCGCCTCGGCGACCGCGAGCTGTTCCTCCACGGTCGGCCGGCCCCAGGTGTTGACCGTGTGCGCGATCGAATATTCGCGCAACGTGTCCATGTCGTTTTCGGGGATGCCGAGGAAGTGGAGCGCGATGGTGAGCGGAATTTCCCACAGCATCTCGTCGACGAGGTCCGCCTGGCCGCGCTCGATGAAACGGTCGACATAGTCACGGGTCAAGCGCCGCACCATGGGTTCATGGTGCATCAGCTCCTCGGGCAGGAACGATTGCATCAGCGCGCGACGCCGTTCGGTGTGCGCCGGCTCGTCTTCGTTCACCAGCGTGCGGTTCATCGCGTAATCGTAGCGCTCGAGGATCGCATTCGCCTCGGGGCAGGTAGGGGTCATCTTCTCCAGCACGATCGCGGGCGAGAAGGTGATGTTGTCGCGGAACACCGCCTTCACGTCGTCGTAGCGGCTGACCACCCAATAATTGAGCTTGGGGCTGAAGAAGACCGGCTCCTGCTCGCGCGACCAGCGCAGGGCCTCGGGCGGATCGACGTTGTAGATGCCCTCGAACATGTCGAATTCGGCCGCCCGCGGCGAGACTTTCGCCTGCCCGGCATGGAACGGACACCCTGCCGAGGGTTGAGGCGCTGGTTGCGAGGCGTTCATCGGCACACTCTCTCCGGATCAGGGCCTGCCCGGCGGCACGCCATGGGTGGCGCCGGTGATCGGCGTCTCGTTCCCATGTTCCGTCCAGGATTATATCCGGCAGAAAGCGAACGCACTAGCGGCATCCGCCGAACCGCCTTCGTTCCTCCGATATGGTCGCGCGCGACAGCGGCTACCGCGCCGAAACGCTTCCCAGCACTTGTTCGAACAACTGTCGCATGGCGCCCCAGCTGCGCTCGTCGGCCTGCTTGTTGTACCGCGCGACCGGTAGGCCGAGCGCGTCGATGTCGGGATCGGTGAAGGCATGGATCGTGTTGCCGTAGACGTGGATCTGCCAATCGGCCTTGCCGCTGCGCATCTGTCGCTCGAATTCCTGCACGTCGGCGGGGGGAACCAGCGGATCGTCGGCGCCGGTGCACACCAGGATGCTCTGGGTCAGCGCCGCCGCCGCGGCAGGATCGGAAAGTGTGAGGCCGCCATGGAAGCTCACCACCGCGCTGAGCGGCGCGCCGCTATAGGCCAGCTCGAGCACTGCGGTGCCGCCGACGCAATATCCGACCGCGCCAAGCTTTGTCTTGTCGACCTCGGGCCGGGCTCCCAGCGCCTCGAGGCCCGCGTTGAGCCGTCCGCGCCAGCCGGCGACATCGGCGAACAGCCCGCCCATCGCCTCCATCGCTTCCTGGACTTCATAGGTGGCGCCGTTCCCATAATGGTCGGCGACGAGCACGACGTAGCCGAGCTGAGCGATCATCGCGGCGCGGTCGCGCGCATGTTTGGTGAAGCCGAACGCTGCCGGCGCGAGCAGCACGCCAGGGCACCTGCCGTCGGCGCCGGCAGGCTTGCACAGCAGCCCGCGCAGCGGCGCGCCTTGATAGTCATAGGAAACGTCTTCGAACGTCGGTTCGCCGGCCATCTTTCTCTCTCCTGTCGCAGCCCTCGCGCGGAGCTGCCGTGCCGCAGGCATAGCAGATCGCGTCGACATGCCTACAGTGCGCGAGCGTAACGACAAGGCTCCACTGCCGCTCCCGGCGCGCATGCTGCAAATGCCGGTTTCATTCGAAACACGCTTCGATTAGCGCGAAGCGACAAAAACAAGCGGAGAGGCGGATGACCAGTCTAGCAGCAGTAGAGGGTGCCGGTGCGCAGAACGTGCTCGTGCTTCATGGATGGGCGCTGGACAGCAGCGTCTGGCTTCCGGCGCGCTGGCT
The DNA here is from genome assembly GCA_028293005.1 of Alphaproteobacteria bacterium. The sequence continues at coordinate 1,502 of JAQGLH010000265.1, read as the reverse complement.
GACCGACCAGGAACGGTTCACTTACGCTTATGTCGATTATCCCGCCTATGGCGTGAACCGTGACGCGAAGCCGGCTGATGGCGTCGACGCCATGGCGCGCTCGGCGCTCGAAGCCGCCGATACGCTCGGCTGGAATCGTTTTGCCGTGCTCGGTCACTCGATGGGCGGCGCCACCGCGCTCCGCGTCGCCACCATGGCGCCTGATCGCGTCACCGCGGTGGTCGCGCTCACGCCCGTCTCGCCCGCCGGAACGCCGTTCGATGCGGCGACCTACGAGATGTTCAAGGGAGCCTGGGACAATTTCGGGGCAGCCGTGAAAGGCGGTTTGGCGCCGACGATGAGCGATGTCGACATTCGCCGTCTCGTCCAGCGTCACCATGCGACGATGGGCCGCGATGCCTGGGATGCCTATCTCGCCAATTGGACCGGGTGCAGCTTCATGGACGAGCTCGCCCGCTGCACGATGCCAGTGAGCGTTTTCGTCGGTGCCAACGATCCGTTCGTCAACAAGGAGTACCTCGCCGACACGATGAAGGCGTTGCCGCACGCAAGCTTCGGCGCAATCGAAGGCGCGGGCCATTATCCACAGGTCGAGCAGCCCGAAGCGTCGGTCGCGGCCTGGGAGGCAGCGCTGGAGGGCTGAGGAAGCTGACGCATTCGATCAAGGGAGGGGCTTTGGGCGTCTTGCAGCCCTAATATCCCGCCAACCTCTCAGCCTGCTCCCAGCCAAGCTCCGCGATCTTCGGCAAGTCTCCGATCAGCGCGGCGGCGTGCGGGGAGGAGGCGGTGCCGCGGGCGGCGCGGCCCTTGATACCGTGAATGATCGCGGCGAAGCGGAACAGGTTGAACGCCAGATAGAAATCGAGGTCCGCTATTCCCGCACGGCCGGTGCGTGCGCAATAAGCGGCGACATAGGCTTGCTCGCTCGGCAGATTCTGGGCGTCGAGATCGACGTCTGCGAGCCCCGGGATCGTCAGGCCGGGCATCCGGTACAACATCAGATGATAAGCGAAATCGGCGAGCGGATGGCCAAGCGTCGACAATTCCCAGTCGAGTACCGCGAGCACGCGCGGCTCGTTCGGGTGGAAGATGAGATTGTCGATGCGGAAGTCGCCGTGGACGATGCGAGTCTCGTCGCCCTCCGGAATATGTGCCGGCAGCCATTCGACCAGCCGGTCCATGTTGGCATCGCGACCCGCCTCGGCATCTTCGAGATATTGCTTCGACCAGCGGCTGATCTGCCGGACGAAATAGTCGCCGGCCCGGCCGTAATCGGCAAGGCCGATCGCTTCGGGGGCAATCGAGTGGAGCTGCGCGATTGTGGCGTTCATCGCGTCGAAATAGGCCGGCCGCTCGTTGCGCGGAACCTGATCGATGCTCGCGCTCCAGAAGATCCGGCCTTCAACCATGTCCATCACGAAAAAGGGCGTGCCGATCACGTCTTCATCGTCGCACAGCGCATGGACGTGCGGCACCGGGAAACCCGCCTGCCCAAGCGCGCG
>JAQGLH010000259.1 GCA_028293005.1 Alphaproteobacteria bacterium | reverse complement strand
CGACGCCGACCAGATCGTCGTGCTCGACCAGGGCCGGGTCGCCGAACGCGGCACGCACGCGCAATTGCAGAGCAAGCGCGGCCTCTACGCCGACATGTGGACGCGCCAGCAAAGCGAGCGCGAGCAGGAGGAGGCCGCGGAGGCGGCCGAGTGACGTTTGTCCTCAGTTCAACGGCGACGCACCTAACTCCGCTCCCGCAAGCGGCGAGAGGAAAGGACCTTCCGCTCACCCCTCCGTTCAGTCTAATCCGCACCCGGTGACCGACCCCCTTTCGATCCTTCGCACGACCTTCGGCTTCGCCGACTTCCGCGGCGTCCAGCAGCAGGTCGTCGACCGGGTGATGGCCGGCAAGCGCACGCTCGGCGTGATGCCGACAGGGTCGGGCAAGTCGCTCTGCTACCAGGTGCCGGCGCTCGCGCGGCCCGGCACCGCGTTGGTGATCTCGCCGTTGATCGCGTTGATGCACGATCAGGTGCGCTCGGCCGACGCGTTCGGCATCAAGGCGGCGGCGCTGACGTCCGCTGACGACAATCGCCAGGAGACGCTGGCACGGCTCAAGCGCGGCGAACTCGACCTGCTCTACGCGGCGCCCGAACGCGCTTCGGGGGAAGCCTTCCGCCAGCTGATCGCGCGCATTCCGCTCGCCCTGATCGCGATCGACGAAGCGCATTGCGTTTCCGAATGGGGCCATGATTTCCGGCCCGATTACCGCCTGCTGCGCCCATTGCTCGACGCCTTTCCCGAGGTCCCGCGGCTGGCGCTGACCGCGACCGCCGACCGCCAGACCCGCGCCGACGTGCTCCACCAGCTCGGCATTCCCGAGGATGGGCTGATCCTCGCCGGCTTCGACCGGCCCAACATCCGCTATCACGTCCGTCCGCGCGACGGGCTCGCGGGGCAGCTCAAGGCTTTGCTCGCCGCGCAGCCGGGGCCGGGCATCGTCTATGCACCGAGCCGCGCCGCGACCGAGACGATAGCGGCCCAGATCGCCGCGACAGGACGCCCGGCGCTTGCTTATCATGCCGGGCTCGACTCTCGCATCCGCGCCGCCAACCAGGCCGCATTCGTCGCCAGCGAGAGCATGGTGATGGCCGCGACGGTCGCGTTCGGCATGGGGATCGACAAGCCCGACGTGCGCTTCGTCGCACACGCCGGCCTGCCCAAGTCGATCGAAGGCTATTATCAGGAGACCGGCCGCGCCGGACGCGACGGCGACCCCGCCGAAGCCTGGCTGTTCTGGGGCGGCGACGATTTCGCGCGCGCGCAGCGCCGGATCGAAAGCGAGGTGGCGGAAGACCGCCGCACCGGCGAGCGGCAGCGGCTGAGCGCCTTGGGCGCATTCGTCGAGACCGGAACGTGCCGCCGCGCCTTGCTGCTGCGCCATTTCGACGAGGAAGCGCCCGCGCGTTGCGGCAATTGCGACAATTGCCTCGATCCGCCGGCGACGGTCGACGCGACCGAGGCTGCGCGCAAATTGCTGTCCGCCGCGTTCCGCACCGAAATGCGCTTCGGCATCGGCCATCTCACCGACGTGCTCGCCGGACGCGAGACCGACAAGATCCACAACTTCGGCCATCACCGCCTGTCTGTGTTCGGCATTGCCGACGCCGACGACCTCGCGCTTATCAAGCCGGTCGCGCGCGCGCTGCTTGCCCACGATGCGCTCCGTGCCGACGAATATGGCGGGCTGTCGTTCGGGCCCGGCGCGCGCGCGATCCTGCGCGGCGAGGAAAAGCTCGAGCTGGTGCTGCCGCCCAAAAAGCAGCGCCGCAGCCGCCGCGCACGCGGCGATGCCGGCGACGATTATGCCCACGATCCCCTGTTCGAGGCGTTGCGCGCCTGCCGCCGCGATCTCGCCAAGGAGGCCGGCGTGCCGCCCTATGTCGTCTTCCACGACAGCACATTGCGCGAGATGGCCGCGCTCAAGCCGGCGAATCTCACCGCCCTCGGCCGCATCTCGGGCGTGGGCGCGGCCAAGCTCGAGCGCTATGGCGAGGCCTTCGCCGCGGTGATCAAAGATTTTGAGGGAGTGGGCCATGTTCCGGCAGATTGACGAACGCATGCTGGTCTCGGGCCAGATCCAGCCGGCCGATATCGAGGATGCGGCGAGCGCCGGCGTCACGATGATCGTCAACAACCGTCCGGACGGCGAGCAGCCAGGCCAGCCGGCAAGCGCCGAGATCGAGGCTGCCGCCCTCGCCGCCGGGCTCGACTATCGCCACATCCCCGTCGCCGGCGGCCTCTCGCCCGATCTCGTCGAGGCGATGGGCGAAGCGCTCGATGCGGCCGAGGGCAAGGTGCTCGGCTTCTGCGCCGCCGGCACGCGCTCGACATATCTCTGGGCGCTCGCGCGCCTCAAGGCCGGCGACGACGTCGAGGAGATCATCGGCAAGGCCGGCGCTGTCGGCTACGACCTCAGCGCTTTGCGGAACTACAGGGCATAACCATCCCGCGACGGAGGTAAATCGCGGCAATTAGGTGGCGCGGGCGTTATCAGCAGCTTGGAGCGCGAAATACTCGGGCGAGTTCAACCTGATTGGCGGACATGAGGTAGCGGTTGCACATTTGACGGATTTAAGCGGGTGCACAAATCACCGCAATGGGTGGAAATCTGCCATCCCGCTTTACCTTAACTTAAGCGGGAAGCCATATTGAAGTTCATCTGATTAGGTAGCAGTGATGACGCCCTTTAGAACCGCTTGCATGAACACACTTGTCCCCCTTTGCCTCGGACTGGGCGGGTTCCTTCAGCTTGGACGG
>JAQGLH010000248.1 GCA_028293005.1 Alphaproteobacteria bacterium | reverse complement strand
GGGGCAAGAGGCGCATGGCCGGCAGATTCTTGCTTTGCTGGGCCCGCGCGGCGCCCGGCTGTTCGCCGGAGCCCGAATGCATACGCCGGTCGATGCCACCGAGGCGGCACTCGCCGTTGTGGAGGCCGACCGGGTCGATGGCCTTGTCTCTTTCGGCGGTGGGTCCACGATCGGACTCGGCAAGGCGATCGCGTTGCTGACCGATCTGCCGCAGATCGTCATCCCGACGACTTACGCCGGGTCGGAAGTGACGCCGATCCTCGGCGAGACGAGCAACGGGGTGAAAACAACCCAGCGCAGTCCCAGGGTCCTGCCGGAGACCGTGATCTACGATGTCGATTTGACGCTCGGATTGCCGGCCGCCATCTCGGTCACCTCCGGATTGAACGCAATCGCGCACGCGGCCGAGGCGCTTTACGCGCAAGACAGAAATCCGATTACCGACTTGATGGCCGAAGAAGGTGTCCGCGCGCTCGTCTCGGCCTTGCCCCGGATCGTCTCCAATCCGCGCGACGAGGCTGCGCGGGAAAAGGCGCTCTACGGGGCGTGGCTGTGCGGGACTTGCCTTGGTGCCGTGGGAATGGCGTTGCATCACAAGCTTTGCCACACGCTCGGCGGAACTTTCGATCTTCCGCACGCCGCAACCCACAGCGTCATTCTGCCGCATGCGCTGGCTTTCAATCTGCCCTTCGCTTCCGAAGCGCGCGAGCGCCTTGGCCGCGCGGTCGGCAGCGAGGATCCGGCGGCCGGGCTGCACCGCCTGGCCAAATCGCTCGGCGCCCCGACCGCGTTGCGTGATCTGGGCATGCCGGAGGAGGGAATCGACAAAGCGGCGGAGCTGGCCGTTCAGAACCCCTATTGGAATCCCCGTGCCGTCGAACGCGCTCCGCTGCGCCGGCTGATCGAGCGGGCATGGCGCGGAGCGGCACCGGAAGCCTCTGTTCCCGAGGTATAAAACAGGCGCTAAGGGGAGCTTGGCGACGACGCGGGCGCGAGAATTCAAAAGGGCTCACATCGAGAAGAGCCGGGAAGCCAGGAGAAAGGTGATTCAATGCAAGACCTTGACGAAACCAGCATCACCCAATCGGTGCTCGATCGAGTTTCGAATGCGCCCGATCCCCGAATCAGGCAGATCAGCCAGGCTCTGATCCGGCATCTCCACGCATTTATCCGCGAGATCGAGCCGACCGAGGCCGAATGGGCAGCGGGAATCGCGTTCCTGACGGCGACCGGTCACATGTGCACCGACGTGCGCCAGGAATATATCCTGCTTTCCGACACCCTCGGCGTCTCGATGCTGGTCGACGCGATCAACCATCGCATGCCTGGGGCGGCGACCGAAACCACCGTATTCGGGCCATTTTACGTCGAGGCACCCGAATTCGAAGATGGCGCTGACATCAGCGGCCATCTCACCGGGACTCCATTGTTCATCAGCGGCACCGTTCGCGGCGAGGATGGTGCGCCGATCGCCAATGCCGCCGTCGATATCTGGCATTCGGATCAGGAGGGCTTTTACGACCTGCAGCTGCTTGAGGAGCGGCCGGGGCTGGCGGGGCGGGGCCGCTTCCGCACCGACGACCGCGGCGCGTTCGCTTTGTGGACGGTGAAGCCCAAATTCTATCCGATCCCGGACGATGGACCGGTCGGCAAGATGCTGAAGGCGCAGGGTCGGCATCCATTTCGGCCCGAGCATGTTCATTTCATGATTGCCGCTCCCGGCTTCCGTAAGCTCGTCACCCACATCTTCGCCGAAGGGGGCGAATATCTGGATTCCGACGTCGTCTTCGGAGTCAAAGCGTCGCTGATCCGCCGCTTCGAAAAGCACGAGGGCGGAAACGCGCCCAACGGCAAGGCGATGAACGGGACCTGGTACTCGCTCCACCACGACTTCGTGCTCGCTCCGGAAGCGATGTCGAAGGCGGCTTGAGCCGGACGAGATGGTCAACAAGATCCATGCCTCGCCAGAGGCAGCGCTCGCGGACGTGCTGTTCGATGGCATGACCATCATGTCGGGTGGTTTTGGACTTTCGGGAAATCCGGAGAAGCTCATCCCGGCAATCCAGGCGGCTGGCGTGCGAGACCTTACGATCATCTCGAACAATTGCGGCGCCGACGGTTTCGGCTTGTGGGCATTGCTCAACAACGGCCAGATCGGGAAGATGATCAGCTCTTACGTCGGCGAGAACAGGCTGTTCGAGCAATTGTATTTGTCGGGCAAGCTGGAGCTCGAGCTCAACCCGCAAGGGACGCTCGCGGAGCGCATCCGCGCGGGCGGCGCCGGCATCCCGGCCTTCTTCACCAAAACGGGGCTGGGGACGATCGTTGCCGACGGCAAGCCGCTCGAGTCGTTCGACGGCGAGCTGTATGTTCGGGAAACCTGGCTTCGCGCCGATCTCGCGATCATCAAGGCTTGGAAGGCCGACCCGTCGGGAAATCTCGTCTACCGAAAAACCGCGCGAAACTTCAATCCGGTGATGGCGACGGCAGCGAAGGTCACGGTTGTCGAGGTGGAGGAGATCGTGCCTGTGGGCGGGCTCGACCCCGACTCCGTCCATACGCCGGGCATCTATGTCGATCGGATCATCCACGGCCGCGATTATGAAAAGCGCATCGAAAAGCTGACCGTGCGTCAGCGGGAAGGAAGATGACGCCGTCGGCTGGCAATGGGCTCCCCCGGGCCGAGTGAGCGCAAGACCGCCGCGAAATCGATGGGCAGCGGCGGCGAGCCCGGACGCGGAACGAAGCTAGTCTTTAACGACCACTTCGTTCCTTATCCGGACGACATCTTCCCACTTGATCCTTTTGCCCGCCCGCTTTCCGGTAAGCCTTTCGATGAGGCTGGCCGGTCCGCATTGGAGCGCGGTTATGCGTCCCTCGTGGACGTGAACTTCATGAACGCGCCCGAGGCGCTCGCCGCTTTGGCGGACGATAGGTTTATTATAAAGTTCGTTGAGACGCATCAGAAGCCGCCCCCCTTTGGAACGAGTTTTCGTGCTCGTTCTTCCGCGCGTCCAAGGCCTAGCTCCCTGCTGGGCCGGAGGAGACGGATCGCGCTGGTGATCGTGCGCACTTCCTTCCACGGCACCTCGACCATTCTCTGTCCGGCGATCTGCCGTACCAGCCACATTGCCCAGGACGGAAGGCGCCCTGCGTACGCGCCGGGGCCGACCAGGATTGCCTTGACGTGAAGCGCTCCCCCGGCGTCTCGTTCGAAAACAATTTCATCGGCGATGCCGCAATTGCGACCTTCACTGTCGACAATCTGGAGATCGCGAACGCCGCTGATCATCTTTAGCCGCCCGCTGGGTTTCACAACAGGCCTCCCGACGTAAGCAGGAAGAGCGGCAAGGCCGCGATCGCCGCAGCGACGATCAACCCGTAGAAGCTCCACCCTAGCGTTTTCGACAAATGACCGTTGGCGTGGACGCCCATGTACTTGCGATCGCCCGCCAGCAGGAGCAGGGGCAAGTAGGTCAGCGGGAGCACCAGAATCGAGAATACCACCGCATATTCAACGAGATCGATGGGCTCTATTCCGGTGCAAAGGAGAATTAGGGAGACTGCAAACACACCCAACCAGGTAAGAGTAAAGCGCGGAGCCTCCCACGGCTTTTGATAGCGGCCCCATTCCCAACCGAAGAATTGCGCGAGGCTATAGGCATTGGCCATGCAAGTCTCGATCGCTGCTCCCCCAATGGCAAAGAGCATTCCGAGGAGAGCGAGGAGCAGGCCAATGTTTCCGAAGGGAATCGCTGCCTCGAGTGCGACCGATCCCAACATTTGCGGTCCAACGCCGACCGGTCCGAACAACTGCGCGGCGCTCGCCAGAATAGGGATGGCCAACAGCGAACCGAGAGAGAAACCGACGATTGTCGTAAGGCGGTTTACCCCGAGATCTTTTTTTGTCCATTTCTCCTCGATGCCGCCGGAGGAATAGAAATAGGTCTCGTAGGGAAACATGACGGCGCTGATGATCGCGACCACGAAATAGCTATAGCTCAGGAGATCCCTGCTGCTGAGCTTGGCGGGGACCTGTGGCACGAAGCCCTGCGCTATTTGCGCCCATGGCGGGTTGATCGCGACGAGTGCAATGCCGAATACGATCATGAACAGGCCGAGCATTCCGTAGATGCGTTCGATCCATTTGAACGGGATGACCCAGATCGAAGCGATGAGTGTCGTCATCGACAGCGCAACCAAAACTGCCATCGGTGCTCCCGTCAGCAGATGGAGAACGATCGACATGCCGCCGATCTCGGCCGCGCAAGTAATCGTGTTGCTCACGAGAGACGCAAGCAGCGTTAAAAGACCCAGCTTCAGGCCGAGGCGGTGCCGCATCAGGTTGAATACGGGCTGGCGGGCAATCGCGGCAACCCTGCCGCTCATTTCGCCAAATACGATGATACCGATGGTTGCGAGTGCGAAGACCCAGATGAGAGCATAGCCAAAGCGGGCGCCGGCCTGTGCGCCGAAAACAAGCTCGCTGACATCCACGAATCCGCCGACTGCGGTCATTATGCCGAGCGTGATCTCACTTATCTTCAAGGCCCGCCTCGATTGCGGAGATTCGGACAGAGGCCGCCAAAAGAATTTGGGTGCTGGCCTGTGGTGGAAGGTCCGATAGCTGGATCACTTCCCGCGCCTCGGGGCCGCTGTAAGCGGAGAGGCCCTGCACCTCGTTAGAAACCTGTCGTCGGGCTGCTACACGCATACCCTCCGCATAGGTCGATGTTATTCGGCCGGAAGCTGCCAGCTGGTTTGTCAGCGCCCACTCGGCGATAACCGAACGCACCACTTTGATGGCGGACACGACCTGCTTCCGATCCGGGTCGTCGGAGCACGCGGAAACCACAGCAGCGGCGATAATCATCGCGGATACCGAAAAGGCCCTCGTCACCGCAGTGCCGCTCTCACGCGGCGACCCGCAAGCGTAAATCGCTGGGGGAACAATAACGCGTCACGACGCAATAACTCGAAACAATACGCATCCGTTCCAATTGCAGTGCGGGCGACACGCGGAACAAAAGTGCCGTCGGTAGCAGAGGGGATCGAAGCCGATGGTGTGGCGAAAGGCCGATGCACTAGTCTCCAACAAGCTGTTCTTGCCGGTCATCATCAGGATTTGTCGGCGCGCGCATGTTTCCAAACACGGCTTTGCCTCGGATCCTCGGCGTTGAGCGTCTGCGCAGAATATGCCTTGATGCTTCCTTCAGCGAGAACATCCAACAGTCGGCAACGAGCGGGGCCTAAGGCGCCATCGCTAGGCCGTTCCTCCCAGCGAGACAGGTCAGGCGATCGGCACTCCGGTGACGCGATAGAGATAGTCCAGCAGCTGGTCCTGCACATCC
>JAQGLH010000180.1 GCA_028293005.1 Alphaproteobacteria bacterium | reverse complement strand
CGTCCAGTTCGACGACGTGCCGGTGCGCGATCGCGACATGGCCGCAGCCGACGCGCTGGCATCGCTGCTCGGCGACCACAGCGCGGAGTTCATCATCGTCAACAAGGTGGGGGCTCATTTCCCGGTCCACGACAAATATCCCGACCGGTTCGCACACTATCAGCCGGCACTCCCGAGAGGGCATTACGGCGACGTCAGCGACACCGGCAGCCGCGCGGGCTTCGACGGCACCCCCGCGGACTGGCGGCTTTACCGCAACGCTTATCGCAACACCTTGCTGTGGAACGTGGGCGCCTTCTTCGATCGCCTCTTCGCGCGCGCCGACCTCAGCCGCGCGACGTTGATCTACACCTCCGATCACGGCCAGAACCTCCACGAACGCGGCGGCAGCGGAGTCGCGACCCACTGCGCGAGCGAGCCGGTTCCGGAAGAGGGTCTGGTGCCGCTGGTGGTGATCGAGGCTGCGCCGCATAGGCTCGACTGGCGGCACGCGGTGGCCGCCAGCCACGACCGGGCGAGCCACTATGCCATCTTCCCGACGCTGCTGGCGCTGATGGGCTATCAGGAGCGGCAGGTACGAAGGGTCTATGGCGCCTCGCTGATCGGTCCGCCTGCTCCCGAGCTGAGCTTCAACACGCGCTTCAACGCCCGCCTCGGCCGCAAACCTTTGTGGAAGACGATCGATCTGGCGCATGTCGTGCAGCCGCCGCCGCAGGATTTCGTCCATCGCTGATCGCCAATCGCTGATGGCCAATCGCTGATCGCGAGTCGTTGGTGGTGCGGAGGCCGAGCGGTGCTACACTCGCGCGCCGACGAGCAAGGAGCGACGCCGCTTGAAAACTAGATTGCTGTTCTTCGGGGCGCTCGGCGATGCGCTCGGCCGCGAGCGCGATCTCGATCTGCCGCAGGGGGGCTGCTCGATCGCTGCGCTGCGACGGCGGCTGTGCGCCGAGGATGAGGCGGCGGCCGCGGCGATGACCGGCCGGACCGTCCTCGCCTCGATCGACCAGCAGATCGTCGGCGACGAGGCGATGGCGCATCCGGGGCAGGAGATCGCCTTCTTCACGCCACTCTCGGGCGGATGATGTCGGGCGCATGACGATCGCCGTTTCGAGCCGCCTGAGCAGCGCAAAGATCGTCGCCGAGGCGGAGCTTGCCCGTTTCATCGACGCCGCGGCGGGCGCGGGGGCTGGAGCGGTCGTGAGCTTCTGCGGAATCGCGCGCCCCGAGACCGCAAGCGGCGATCCGGTCGGCGAGCTTCACCTCGACCATTATCCCGGGATGACCGAGCGCTCGCTGCAGGCGATCGTCGAAGCTGGAGCGCAAAGGTTCGAGGTCGGCCATGCCCTCGTCGTCCACCGCTGCGGGACGATTTTGCCCGGCGAGGTGATCGTGTTCGTCGCCGCGGCCTCGCCCCACCGACGCGCCGCGTTCAACGCCGCCGACTATCTGATGGACCGGCTGAAGACCGAGGCGGTGTTCTGGAAGCGCGAGCGAGGCCCGGGCGGCACGCGCTGGATCGAGCCGAGCGACGGCGACCGGGCAGACCAGGCGCGCTGGCGCGACTGACCGGCGCCGCGCGCAGGCGGCCTCAATGGATCTGTGCGATCACCTGGTCTTCCGAGGCCGCGGCCGCCAGAATCGAAGCGCGCATCTGCTCCAGGGTGAACGGCTTTGAAAGCACGAGCACATCGTCCGGCTTGCGCGAGATCGACTGGGCATCGGCATAGCCGGTGATGATGATGCTCGGCAGATTGGGCCTGACCTGGCGTGCACGATGCACGACATCGGTGCCCGAGAGCTGCGGCATCGCATAATCGGAAATGAGCAGATCGTAGGCGTCGGGATTCTTGCCGAGCAGATCGAGCACTTCCTTGCCGTCGCACGCTTCGAACACCTTGTGGCCGAGATCCTCGAGCAAGGCCGCGGTGGTGGTCCGGACCGCCGCGTGATCGTCGACGAGAAGGATCTTGAGCGCATGCTCGCGCGAGAGTCCGTCGCAGGTGCTTTCCGGCTTGGCCGCGAGCTGATCCTCTTCGGCCGCCGGCGCGCGCGGCAACCAGATCTCGACTCGCGTTCCTTCGCCGACCTTGCTGTCGATGCGGATCGCGCCGCCCGATTGCTTGGCGAAACCATAGACCATGCTGAGGCCGAGCCCGGTGCCCTTGCCGACCTCCTTGGTCGTGAAGAAAGGCTCCATCACCTGCTCGACGAAGCCGGGATCGATCCCGCAGCCGTTGTCGGTCACCGCGAGGACGACATAATCTCCTGCCGGCAGTCCGATCGGGTCTTCGACGCCTACAACCTGATTCTCGCCCGACACGCAGATCGCGCCACCGTCCGGCAACGCATCGCGCGAGTTGATGATCAGGTTCATCAGCGCCAGCTCGAGCTGGGTCTCGTCGGCGTAGGCGCACCACAGGTCCGGGTCGGTCTGCCATTCGAGCTCGACCAGTCCGCCCAGCGTGTGCGCGAGCAGATCGGTGACGGTCGCGGAGAGATGCGCGATTTCGATGCGTGCCGGCTCGAGCTTTTGCCTCCGGGCAAAGGCAAGCAGCCGTCCGACCAGCTCGGATCCCTGTTCGGCGGCATGGCGGGTCATGGTGAGGACCTTGAGATGATCCTCCCCCAGCGGCAGGCGTCGTTCGATCAGGCCGAGGCCGCCGAGCACTGCGGCGAGCAGATTGTTGAAATCGTGCGCGATGCCGCCGGTGAGCTTGCCGATGGCATCCATCTTGCGCGCCTGGACGAGCTGCGATTCGAGGTTCTTGCGGTCGGTGACGTCGAGCAACGTCCCGGCATATTCGACCGGATTGCCGCGCGGATCGCGCAGCAACACCGCCTGGTCGAGAAAATGCTTGTACCGGCCGTCGGCGCACTGCCAGCGATATTCGACCGCGAACGGCCGTCCCTGCGAACGCACGCTCAGCGCGGCGATCACGCGCTCGCGGTCCTCGGGGTGGAGGCGCTGGCTCCAGATATCGGGAGCCGCTTCGATCTGCTCGAACTCGAAGCCGGTCAGCGCAGCGAAATTGCCGCTGACGAATTTCGGAATGCGCGGCGCGGCGTCGATCGCCTCGAGATAGAGGATGATTGGCAGCGACTGGATGATCGCCGCCTGGCGCTGCTCGGCGAGACGCAATTGCTGCTCGGCGCGCAGCCTCTCGGCATTGGCGCGAAGGTTGGCGTCGAGCAGCGCCTGCTCCTGCCTCGCCTTGCGCTGGATCTCCCGGGTCATCATGAACAGATCGACGAACACCGCGACCTTCGAGCGCAGCACCACCGGCTCGACCGGCTTGAACACATAGTCGACCGCTCCCATCGAATAGCCGCGGATCAGATGCTCGGTCTCCTTGTTGACCGCGGACAGGAAGACGATCGGAATGCGCTTGGTCTGCTCGCGATTGCGGATGATCTGGGCGGTCTCATAGCCGTCCATGCCGGGCATGTAGACGTCGAGC
>JAQGLH010000171.1 GCA_028293005.1 Alphaproteobacteria bacterium | reverse complement strand
CGTTTTCTGCCAAATGTCGGATGCGGCCAGGAGTGCAATGCATGGAAGCGAAGATTGCATCACACGTCAGGATTTGTGATTGGCCAAGCGTCCGCAGATTGTTGGGGCAAGGAGATTTTCGAACGTGCGTAACGGTAACAGCGGAGCAGGGGCATGAAGCTGTCGATCTTCTCGGTGCAAGACCATTATCCGTGGCGCGAACGGACCGTAGCCGAACTCTATCGGCAAGTGTTGGCGCAGGGCGAGCTTGCGGATCGGATCGGCTACGACACCTTCTTCGTCGCCGAGCACCACTTCCACGAATATGGGGTGGTGCCGAACCCGGCCTTGTTCCTCAGCGCGCTCGCGCAGCGGACCGAGCGCATCAGGCTCGGCACCGCCATCTCGATCCTGACGTTTCATCACCCGCTCACGATCGCCGAGAATTACGCGATGGTAGACATGCTGTCCGAAGGCCGGCTCGTGCTTGGCGTCGGGTCGGGCTATCTGCAGCATGAATCCGCCGGCTACCGGATCGACGGGGCCACCAAGCGTGATCGTTTCGACGAGAATCTCGGCATGGTCGAGCGCTTGCTGAAGGGTGAGCGCGTGACCCACGAGGGCCTCTATACCAGCCTCGACGCGGTCAAGATCAACGTCGGCCCGATCCAGCGAGAGGTGCCGATCTATCTTGCGATCCTGCGCAAGGAAGCCGCTTATCATGTCGGCCGCCAGGGGCGGCGGATGCTGTTCGTCCCATATGCCTCGGTCGACGATTTCGACGAGATCGCCGAATTGCTTGCCGAATTCCGGCGGGGGCGCGAGGAAATCGGCCTGACCGACCATCAAGGGGCCGCGGCGATTTGCCTCCACACCCATGTCGCGGCCTCGGACGAGGAGGCGCGGCGCAACGCGGAAAGTGCGTTCGATCTTTATGTCGAGACGCGGCTTTACGCGAAACGAGCCGTCTACGACGACGTCTTGCGCAGCGGAATCCACCTGTTCGGCGGCGTCGAGACGGTCGCGGCGAAACTGTCGGCGCTGTCCGCAATGGGGCTCGACCATGTCCTGACGCTGCAGAATTTCGGATATATGCCCGAATCCGAGATCCATCGCTCGATGCGCAGCATGTTCGACGACGTGCTTCCGCTCGTCGAAGCGGGGAGTGCCCAGCGCGCGGCCTGAACGACTTCAGCCGACGCCGTCCTGCTCCGGTAAAGCCGCCGCAGCGGTCGGCAAGCTCGCGATCCAGCCGCTCCCGGCGACCGCTACGACGACCGGGATCAAGCTCCACCACAACGGGAGAGCGAACAAGCCGGCTGCCGCGCTGAGCGCAAAGGCGATCCAGGCTGCCCGTTTGCCCGAGCGGCTAATCGCACGTGACTCGCGCCACGAGTGGATGTGTGGGCCAAAATGCCTGTGCTGCAGCAGCCAGCCCTCGAGCCGGGGGCTGCTGCGGGCGAAGCAGAAAGCCGCCAGCAGCACGAACGGCACCGTCGGAAGCAAGGGCAGGAACACGCCCGCCGTCCCAAGGACGAGGCTGATTACCCCGCCGCTGAAGAGGAATAGACGGCGCATGGCGCCCTAGCCGCCGAACGGCACCGAGATCGCGTCCCTCTGCTTGAACAGCTGCCAGAAGCGCTCGGCCACGCCGTTCGGGTCGACGGTCGCATCGCCTTCGTCCCAAACGGTGCCCCGGACCGTCCGGAGCACGACGACCTGCCCGACGAAAATGCCGGCGGGCGCAAGCCGGTAATGCAGGACGTTCACCGCCTTGTGCTGGGCCGCCTTGCTCACCGCGAAGCCCATGAACCCATGCACACCCGCGACCTCGTTCAAGTGAGGATCGTCGGTCGCAAAGCCGCCGCTGGTCACGAGCACCGCACCTTTCGTGCTTTCGAGGTCCGGCAGCGCCTGCTGGACGGATGTCATCAGGCCGGTGACGGCCACAGCGAGCACCGCGTGAAGCTCGGCGGCCGATGCCGTCGTCAGATCGCCGGCGCCGGCCGAGTAGGCATTCCAGTGCAGCACCTCCACCGGTCCAAGATCGTCCTGGACCTGGCGGACCATCGCTCGCGTCGCGCCCCAGTCCCCGAGATCGCAAGCATAAAGTTTGGCGGCGATGCCTTCCTCCGCAAGTTTGGCGACGCCGGCACCCAGACGGTCCTCGCTGCGCGCGACGAGCGCGACCGAAAAACCTTCGCGCCCGAAGCGCCGCGCCATCGCGTGCGAGATTCCCGGGCCGTAGCCGGCGACGATGATGGCATTGGGCATGGCAGGCTCCTCGGTTCATCTTATCACGCCGGGCCGCCTCCGTGGCGCCTCGAATCTTCGGGCGAGGCGGAGCCTACGGCGCGTCGCCGCTAGCAATTCTCGTCGTGCCGCGCCTCGAACCACGGCGCCATGCGGGCGATCGCATCCGCCACCCGGTCGGTCGAGACCGCGAAGCTGAAGCGCATGAAGCGGTGTCCGTCGACCGGATCGAAGTCGATGCCGGGTGCGGTCGCCACCCCGGTATCCTCGAGCAGCCGCTGGCAGAAGGCCAGGCTGTCGTTGGTGAGATGGCCGATGTCGGCATAGATGTAGAAGGCGCCGTCCGGTGGGGCGATGCGCTGAAGACCCATCTTCGGCAGGGCCTCCAGCAGCAAGGCGCGGTTATCGCGATAGGTGGTGAGATGCCCCTCGAGCTCGTCGCGGCAGTCCATTGCGATCAGCCCGGCATGTTGCGACAGCGACGGCGGCATCAGGAAGAGATTCCCCATCCTCGCACGGGCGGCGGGGACGAGATCTTGCGGCACCACGATCCAGCCCAGCCGCCAGCCCGCCATGCTGTAATATTTGGAGAAGCTGTTGACGACGATCGCGTCGTCGTTGTGCTCGAGCATCGAGCGGCCCGAGGCCCCGTAAGTCAGACTGTGGTAGATTTCGTCGGAGATGATCCGGACGCCGCGCTCGGCGCACAGCCGCGCGATCGCTGTCATTTCCCTGTCGGTGATCAGCGTGCCGGTGGGATTGGCCGGGCTCGAGAGGATCAGGCCTTCAGGCGGGGGATCGATTGCCGCGAGCTGCGCGGCGGTCACCTGAAAGCGCTCGGCCTCGCCGCAAGCCAGTTCGAGCGGAACCATGTGCAGCGCCTTGAGCGTATTGCGGTAGGCGACATAGCCCGGTCGGGCCAGCGCGACACGCGCGCCCGGCGCGAAGGCGCACAGCAACGCGAGGACCAGGCCGGGCGAAGCGCCGCAGGTGAGCAGCACCTGCTCGGGATCGACCGCGACGCCGTATGTCTCGGCATAATGGCGCGCAATCCGCTGCTTGAGCGCCGGGCTTTCCCAATATCCCATCGCGTCCTCGTCGAGGATGCGGTGGGCTGCGGCGATGGCCGGCTGTGGCGCCCCCGTCGAGGGCTGGCCGAATTCCATGTGGATGATCGATCGGCCCTCCGCCGCGAGGCGATGCGCGAGGCGGCTGATGGCGATGGCGTGGAAGGGATCGATAGTGGCTGTCATCGGGCTCGTTCGTTGCGTGGGCTTTAAAGGTCGGTGGAGCCAGGACGCCAGGATTTTTTCGCCGGTGGCGCCCCCTGGATCGGCCTCGCCATTCGTCGAGGCCTGCTTGGACGCTCCGCTGCGGCGCCGTCAACGTGACTATTCCTTGGCCTCTCTCATGAGGTTCGCTAGGCATATCGCGGGCCAATTTCACGGCGTCCTCGTGGACCACGGCCGAGCTGGAGGACATGCGCATGGGTCAGTGGGTCGATATCGCCGGCGGCGAATTCAAGGGCTATCTCGCGGTGCCCGCCTCGGGCTCGGGTCCCGGAATTCTGCTGTTGCAGGAAATCTTCGGCATCAACCAGAGCATGCGCGACGTCGCCGATCTCTACGCGGAGGAAGGCTATGTGGTCCTCGCGCCCGATCTGTTCTGGCGTATCGAGCCGGGGATCGAACTCGGCTACAGCCCCGGCGAGATCGAAACGGCGCTCGGTTATTTCAACCGTTTCGACGTCGACCAAGCCGTCGAGGATTGCCGTCTCGCGCTGCAAACCCTGCGCGAGCGCCCCGAGTGCGAGGGCGGCGTCGGAGCGCTCGGCTTCTGCCTCGGCGGGACACTCGCCTATCTCGTCGCGGCGCGGACCGACGTCGATTGCGCGGTTTCTTATTATGGCGTTGGGCTCCAGGCGCGGCTCGACGAAGCGGCCAAGATCGATTGCCCGATGGTCCTGCACTTTGCGGAGCTCGATCACATGCTTCCGCCCGAAGATCGCGTGCGGGTGGAGCAGGCGTTCGCCCACAAGCGCAACGTCCAATGCTATGTTTATCCAGGCTGCGGCCATGCTTTCGCCGCGCCGGGCCGGCCGGAATATAATCCGTCGGCAACGACGATCGCGCACACGCGTTCGCTCGGCGTTTTCAGGCGCGCGATCGGCCCCAATTACGATCTCGAGACTTTATGGGAACGCCACACGGCGCTCGAATTCGCCGTGCGCGACGCCGAGGCAACCATCAAGACGATGGTCCCCGAACCCTATGTCAATCATATCCCGACGATGACTGGCGGCGTCGGGCACGACGACCTGCTCCGCTTCTACCGCGACTTCTTCATCGCCCATATGCCGCTCGATGCGACCTTGACGCCGGTCTCGCGCACCGTCGGCGTCGACCGGCTGGTCGACGAGTTCATCTTCTCGTTCACCCACGACGTTGAGATCGACTGGATCCTGCCCGGGGTCGCTCCGACCGGCAAACATGTCGAGGTGGCGATGATCGCGATCGTCCGCTTCCGTGGCGACAAGCTCTACAACGAGCATATCTACTGGGATCAAGCCACCGTGCTGGCGCAGGTCGGCCTCATCGACGCCGCAAATCTTCCCGTCGTCGGGGTCGAGGGCGCCCGAAAGGCGGTCGACAAAACGATCCCCTCCAACCGCCTGATCAAGGATTGGAGCGCCGGCTGATTCCCGGCCGCCGGCCCGGAATTTCTCTAGACGCGGGACCGCTCGTCCGGTCGAGCGGTTCCATCAGGTGGCGAGTCTCGCTGCCGCTCTCGGCTTTATCGCGCGGATAAAAGCCAGCCTGGAAAGATCAGCAAAAACATGAGTTTAGGGATTGTACGGCTCGGCTCAACTTCCCACATGGGGATCATCGTTCAACAATCGAAAGGAGGTGGTTTGATGTCTCATTGTCATATG
>JAQGLH010000148.1 GCA_028293005.1 Alphaproteobacteria bacterium | reverse complement strand
ATGCAGGATCTCGAGGAGATGGGGCTGATCGGCCATCCCCACACTTCCGCCGGCCGGATCCCGACCGAGGGCGGGCTTCGCCTGTTCGTCGACGGGATGATGCAGGCGGCCGAGCCAAGCGCGGAGGAACGCGCGGCGATCGAGGGGGGGATCGCGCACGGGGGCCCGATCGAGGAGGCGCTGGCGGCAGCGACGACAGCGCTTTCCGGCCTGTCGTCCTGCGCCGGGATCGTGCTGGTGCCGAAGCGCGAGCCGGTGCTCAAGCAGTTTGGATTCGTCCCCTTGTCGGCCACGCAGGCGCTCGCGGTGATGGTTGGAAGCGACGGCAGCGTCGAAAATCGTGTCGTCGATCTTCCGCCGGGCGTTACTCCGAGCGCGCTGACCGAGGTCGGCAATTACGTCAGCGCGCGCCTTTCGGGGCTGACGCTTGGCGAGGCGCAGACGCGGCTCAAGAAGGAGATCAGGGCGGGCGAGGCGGAGCTCGATGAAGCGGCGCAGGAACTCATCGCGCGCGGCCTCGCCGTCTGGTCGGCGGATGGATCGCGGCCGGTGCTGATCGTCCGCGGGCAGGCCAATCTGATCGATCAGGAAGCCGCGGCCGATCTCGAAAGAGTTCGCCAGCTTCTCGACGAGCTCGAAGGCAAGGAGGAGATCGCGCGGCTGCTTGAGCGCGCGCGCGCCGGCCACGGGATGAAAATTTTCATTGGTTCCGAAAACAAGCTTTTCGCGCTCTCCGGCTCCTCGGTGATCGCCGCGCCTTATCGTGGCGGCGACGGAAAGGTGGTCGGAGTGGTCGGAGTTATTGGTCCGACGCGGTTGAACTACGCCCGCGTCGTTCCCATGGTGGATTTCACGGCACAGGCATTATCGAGATTGATGACATGAACGACGACCAGAAGCTGCACGAACAAGCCGAAGACGGCCACGACGTCCCCGACACCGGTGTGGCGGAAGCGGAGGGAAGCAGCGAGCTCGACCGGCTCGCCGAGCTCGAAAAGGAGCTCGAGGAGGTGCGCCAGCATGCGCTTTATGCGCAGGCCGAGACGCACAATGTCCGCCGCCGGCTCGAGCAGGAAAAGCACAATGCCTCGGCCTATGCGGTGACCGGTTTTGCGCGCGAGATGCTGTCCGTGAAGGACAATCTCGATCGCGCGCTCGCCGCAGTCCCCGAGGAATTGCGCCAGGACCCCAAGCTCAGTGCCTTGCTCGCCGGCATTGAGGCGACGGCGCGCGAGGTCGACGCGGCGTTTCAGCGCAATGGCATCACCCGCATCGAAGCGATGGGTGTGCCGCTCGATCCCAATCGCCACCAGGCGATGGTCGAAATCCCCAACGATGAGGCGGAGCCCGGGACGATCGTCCAGGAGATGCAATCGGGCTATATGATCAAGGATCGTCTGCTCAGGCCGGCGCTGGTCGGCGTGGCCAAGAAGCCGTAGCTTTGCTCAACCGGCTCCTTCGGCACGCGCCGAAGGAGGAGGGGCGGCGGCCGCCGCGGATCCCGCCGTCGAGCCGAGCAGCGGCAGCTTGAGCTGATGGATCAAATTTCCCGCATGCTGGTCGTGCGAGTCTCCCAATCCGATTCGCATGGCGCGCACCTCTTCCACGCTGCGTGCGCAATAGGTGCCGAGCAGTCGGTCCCAGACGCTGAACACGTCTCCAAAATTGCTGTCGGTCTCGCGCTGCACCGCCGAGTGATGAACATGGTGCATCTGCGGCGTGATGATCAGCCATCTCAAATAGGGCTCTGCGCGACCGAGATGGAGGTTGGCGTGGGTCAGCAGCGAAAAGCTTGACGCCAGGACTTCGTAAGCGATCAGCGCCGGGACGGACAGGCCCAAGACGATCGCAACTGAGGCGAACACGACGGCTTGTATGATGGCGGCCAGCGGGTGGGATCGAAAGCCGGTCGAAAGGTCGATCGCCGTGTCGCAATGATGGACCTTATGGAAGCGCCAAAGCAGCGGCACTTTGTGCTCGACGACATGCATCGTATAAGAAGCCAGGCTCCTGATCGCGACGGTCAGGACGAGCGCCAGCCCGAGCGGCATCGCCACTACGTTCAACAGGCCGACCGAATGGCTTGCGGCCCATTGAGCGGCAAGGATGCCCGACAGCGGGAGAAAGGTCGCCAGCGCGAATACGCTGCCGCCAAGTGCGAAATTCGCGGCAAGCCGGCCCTTCGCC
Source organism: Alphaproteobacteria bacterium (assembly GCA_028293005.1). Next base: position 3,814 of record JAQGLH010000148.1, on the reverse strand, counting down.
TCGACCGGCCTCTGGTGGATCGGCAGCATAAGCTCGACCAAGGCGAGACCGATGAACAGCAGCCAGAATGCTGCGAACGGCAGCCATTCCACCGGTATGCCGACGACGCTATCGCTTGCCGATCCGAGCATTTGCTCACCCATAAAGGAGCGCATTGACAGCCAGATGGCCGGCAAAAAGCGCGATGCGTCCAGTTTAGCTCAACAGCTGTTCGTTCGCCAGGGTGACGTGAGATGCTGTCTTGGACACCCGCAACCGGCGCCGCCGCAGCACTTGCCGGCGCCTATTGGCGCTCGGCAAGCGCCGCACCGGATAGGCCGTCTCACCGGCTCGCCCGCCATCTGCGTTGACAGAAGCGGAGGCGCCCATACAATCGCATTTCATTGAGTCGCCTGACCCGAACCGGGGCGGCTTCGCATGAGGAGGTCTGCCCATGATTTCTCTGTCGAGCGCATCGCGGGTGCTTGCCGCGGCTGGCGTTGCCGCCGTCGCAGCAGTCGAACCCGCTTTTGCCGGGAGCATGTCGGTGCCCGCCGTGCCGGCGCCGATCGTCGGCGCGGGCATCCCCGGGCTGATCGCGTTCGCTGGCGGCTATTGGGCACTCCGCAATCGCAAGAAATAATGGTCGTTGGTCGCGCTGATGGCGCGGCATCGGTGCTGAAGTCGGAAGTCTCGGGCCGCCGAGTAGCGCTGGCGGTATTTGGTCAGGAGGAACGCTTATGCTGCCATTCACGACTGTGATCCGCGTCATCGCCCCGATCGGTGTCTCGCTTCTGGTGGCAATGGAGCCCGCCCTGGCAGGATGCGTCACTGCGACGGTGCCCGCCCCGATCGCCGGGGCCGGAATTCCCGCGCTGTTCGCGATTGCGGGCGGCTATTGGGCGCTGCGCAAGCGTCCGAGGCGCTGAGACCTTCCGACCCGACGATCTGGCCGACCCGACGATCTGGGCTACAAGTGCGGCATGACCCCGGCAATTGAGGGTTCGACCGCGCGCGCCGGCGCACGCCTAGCCCGACCCAAACTCTTCCTCTGGCTTTTCCTGCTCGCGATCAGCAACGCGCTGCTCGGCTTCGCGCTGCAATTTTACTATGCGCACGATCTGGCTTCGTCGCTCGGCAATTTGTTCGGGATCAGCGCGATCGTTTGGGTTGCGGCTGCGGCCGGTATTGCGCTTCTCGTCCAGCCCGCGTTGCAGGAGCCGGTGCGGCGACTGGATCTGTGGATGGCCGGGCTAATCGCGGCGGCGGTGCTGGTGCCGATCGGGCCGGCGAGTTCGGGGGCGCTGACCCTTTTGTCGCTATACGCGATCGCAACCAGCGCGCGCGGATCGAACCTTCGTCGTGCGGCGATCATCTTTCTTGCGATCACCGGTATGCTGATCTGGGGAAGGCTGGTGCTTGCGTTGTTCAGCGGACCGCTGCTCGATGCCGACAGCTTCCTCGTCGCGAGCCTGTTCGGCATTGGGAGGGTTAGCAACTTCATCAGCTTTGCCGATGGCAGCGGTCAGTTCGCGGTCGCGCCGGGCTGCTCGTCGCTTCAGGGCATGTCGGTCGCGATCGTGATGTGGGCGCTGGTCAATCAATGTTTCGAGGTGCCGTTCAGACGTGCCGCGCTCATGGCGCTGCTCGCCGCGTTTATGGTGACGATCGCGATCAACGTGCTCAGGATAGGCGCGATCGGTCTCTTCCCGGCCCATTTCGATCAGATCCACACCGGTGTCGGCTGGCATGTCTTCTCCTGGCTGACCCTGATCTCGGTGGCGGGGATTTGCCTCTACGGCGCGCGGCGTGAAATTTTCCAACGCGCTTGAAGTCACGCTGGTCGGGCTGCTCGTCCTCAGCCTGGGCCTTAAGCTCGGCGCCTCGCGAGGCGAGCCCCCGCCGGACGGACAGCTTTTCGCAAGCCAGGTCTCCGGCTTCCTCGAACGCGAAGGTTATTCGGCTGCCGCCGAGCTGCGCCCGCTGGGGATGATGGTCACCGCGCAGCGCGACGGCTGCCGCCTGGCGATCCGCAATTATCCGCCGCATGGCACGCTCGCTCAGACCTATGCGCGTCTCGCGCGGCCGGTCGGCCCGCTCCATTTCGTTTATCGTGGCCGCGTCACCGATCGAGCGCCCAAGCTGCTGCCGCTGATCGAATATTTCATCGGACGCGAGCTTCGCCGGCTCGGCGTCGCCGCACCGCGCGCGCCGATCCTCGCCGTCGCTGCATCGCGCGGCTGCGACATCGGGCGCCTGCGCTGGGAGGCGATATCGACCTTCGCTCGGTAGGCTGCTTCAGGTGGACTGAGCCGACGGCTCGGGAATCGCGGGAAACGACCGAAACGTGCCTCCATCGGCCCGATCAGACGCGCGATTGCGTCAGCGGGCGCGTGGGGCCCGCCGCTTCGCCGGCGCGCGCGTCACTCGCGGTCGAGCTAGCCGGTCCACGGGCGGAAGAACAGATGGCCGCCCTTGGTCGTGCCTTGATAGGCTTCGCCCGAAGAGCAGTTGATCTTGTAGGTTCCTTTGGGACCGCCCTCGACGGCCGCTGACGAGACGACCTTGCCGCAGGCGAAGCCGATCCGGTCGATCGTGCGCGCGATCTCGGCGTCGCCAAGCGGCGGGCGGGTCGGACGCAGCCGAACCTCGTCGGATGCGTCGCTCTTGCCGCGGTCGGCGGCTTTGGCGGGAGCGGCTTTTTGTTTCTCCTCGGCCGGCGCAGTGGGTGCGGTCGGCGCCGGGGTCGCTTTACGATCCTTCTCGGCCGCTTTCGTCTCTCCAGTCTTCTCAGGCGGCTTCTTCTCTGGCGCTTCCTCGTCGGCCGGCGCGGCTTCGGGGATCGCTTCGACGCTCGCCTTGTCCGTCGCGGCAGCCATTGCGGTCGCTGGTGCCGCGGCCTCGGGACGGGTCACCGTCTGATAAGGTTCGGCGGCGGGCAGCTCGACGGTGAGGCCGTTGGACGCCTGGCCTTCCGGTGCCGGCTCCGAGCCCGACGATCCGCAGGCGGCGAGCATCATGACCGCCAGCAACGAGGAGGGGATGGTCGATGAGGCCCAGAGGCGTGCCGCGCGCGGCTTCGATTCGTGCACCGTCACCCGGCCCTTCCTGCTCTGTCTGCGATCACTCTACGCACCGCAAACCGCTTGTCTATGCATCGGGGTGTGGGAGTCACGAATTAGCCGGCTGGTGGGCACCGAACGGCACAAGCGCTTCGAGCATGGCCAGCGGCGGCGCGCCGATCACGCTAGCGCCGTTCCTGAGCAGGAAGAGGTGCCGAACGATCTCGGCCTGCTGCTCGAGCCCGTAATCCTTGAAGCGCCGGCCGGGCTTGAGGCGGTAGCTGTAGCGGCAGAAGGGATGGCGCATCAGCGGCAGATAATATTTCCCGCACATCTGGCTTTGCCACACGTGGGTCAGCTCGTGGAGGAAGAGCGCCTGCATGCGGAGCGGTTCATTGCTGTAATCCTCACTCCATTGTTCGCTGGCGGGATGGACATGGATATGGCCGGTCGGTGCCATCACGATGTGGCGTGGCTGCAGCGGGAACCAGCGTCGTCGCTTGATTCTGACCGGGGCATAATCGATCGCATCGCCGAAGATCGAGCGGGCAAGCGCGCGTTCGCCTTGGGTGAGGGGGCGTGACGTCATTCAGCGCCTGAGGCCGATGCTGCGGTGCCGAGCCTCAGTGATCGTGGCCAGGCGCGGTTGCGCCGGGTCCGACGACGTCCGCATCGGCCACCGCTTGCCCCGTCGGGTTGAAAGTGAAGGTCAGGCTGATCTTGCCGCCGGGCTTCACCGACGGATCGATACCGAACAGCATCGCATGCTTGCC
>JAQGLH010000124.1 GCA_028293005.1 Alphaproteobacteria bacterium | reverse complement strand
CAGCGGATCGTCGACCTGCTCCAGACGCGCGACGGCAACGGCTATGTCTTCCGCGTCGACCTGCGGCTAAGGCCGTCGCCCGAAGCAACCCCGATCGCGCTGCCGGTCGATGCGGCGATCGGCTATTATGAATCGTCGGCGCTGCCATGGGAGCGCGCTGCGTTCATCCGCGCCCGCGCGGTTGCTGGCGACAAGCAGCTCGGCGCCTATTTCCTGGACGCGATCCACCCGTTCGTCTGGCGCCGTTCGCTCGATTTCGGGGCCATAGGCGAGATCCAGTCGATCTCCGGCCGGATCCGCGACCATTATGCCCAGGGCCAGAATTTCGGGCCCGGCTTCGATCTCAAGCGCGGGCGCGGCGGCATCCGCGAGGTCGAGTTCTTCGCCCAGATCCACCAGCTGATTCACGGCGGGCGCGAGCCGGCGCTGCGCGTGCCGGCGACGCTCGATGCGCTAGCCGCGCTTGCCGCCGCCGGACGCATCGCGGCCGACGAGGCGGAGGATCTGGCGCGCGCCTATCGCCTGCAGCGCACGATCGAGCACCGCTTGCAGATGGTCGACGATCGCCAGACGCACAGCCTGCCGACCGATCCGGCGGCGCTCGACAATGTCGCGCAGCTGCACGGTCTTGCCTCGGGCGGGGCGCTGCTCGATCTGCTGCGGGCCCCGCTCGCGCGCGTCGCCGCAATCTACGATCAGATGGGCGGCGAGCAGGCACCCCGGCTGCCGACCGACCCCCAGGCGCTCGAGCGCTGGCTCGGCGATGCCGGCTTCGAGGATGTCGCGGCGGCGCGGCTGCGGATCGAGAGCTGGCGCGCGGGCAAGGCGCGCTCGCTCGCCGCCTCCGCGGCGCGCGAGGCGTTCGAGGCGATGCTGCCCGCTTTGCTCGAGGCGTTCGGCGCGGCGCCGACCTCCTCGAGCGCGATCAACCGCTTCGACGACATCGTCGCCAAGCTGCCCAGCGGGGTCAATTTCTACCGCTTGCTCGAGGCGCGGCCGGGACTCACCCAGATCCTCGCCCAGCTGCTCGGTCATGCGCCCGCGCTGGCCGAGGAACTCGGCCGCCGTCCCGAGATGCTCGACGGGCTGATCGACACCAGCGCGTTCGATCCGGTGGGATCGGTGCCGCAGCTTGCCGCCGAGTTCGCCAGGGCGGAACGCGGCGGCGAGGATTATCAGCTGCTGCTCGACCGGGTGCGTCGCAAGGTCAACGAGCGCCGCTTTGCCCTGGGTGCGCAGCTGGTCGTCGCGCGCAGCGATCCGCTCGACGTTGCCGCCGGCTATGCGCGCGTCGCCGAGGCCGCGGTCGACGTGCTCGCGGCGGCCACGGTGCGTGAGTTCGAAGCGGCGCACGGGCGCGTGCCCGGGTCGGAACTGGTCATCCTCGGTCTCGGCCGTCTTGGCGGCGAGGAGCTGACCCACGCCTCGGACCTCGATCTCGTCTATCTGTTCAGCGGCACCCACGAGGCGCATTCGGACGGTGCCAAGCCATTGCGTGCCACCGACTATTTCAATCGGCTCGCGCCGCGCGTCAGCGCCGCGCTGAGCGTGCCGACCGCGGCGGGGCCGCTTTACGATGTCGACACGCGGCTGCGGCCGTCGGGCAAGGACGGGCTGCTCGCCGTGTCGCTGCCGAGCTTCGAGCATTATCAGCAAAACCAGGCCTGGACCTGGGAGCATATGGCGCTGACCCGGGCGCGCCCGATCTTCGGCTCGGCCGCGGCGCGGACCGAGCTCCAGGCGGTGGTCGACGCCGCTTTGCGCCAGCCGCGCGACCGGGCGAAACTGGTCGGCGATGCGGTGCGGATGCGGCGCGAGATCGCGGCGCACAAGCCGCCGAGCGGGCCGTTCGACATCAAGCTCGGCGAGGGTGGGCTGGTCGATCTCGAATTCGCGGTCCAACTGCTCCAGTTGCGCGAGGCGACCGCTTTCAACCCGCGCCTCGGCGCCGCGATCGCCGATCTCGTCGCGCACGACCTGCTGCCGCCCGAGATTGCGTCCGCGCATGCCTTGCTGACGCGGATGCTGGTCACCTTCCGCCTGGTCTCGCCGACCTCCGCGGAGCCCGCCGAGGAGAGCCGCGCGTTGGTCGCGCGGGCTTGCGGGCTGGACGATTGGGACAGCCTGCTTGCGGCCCATGCGCAGGCGCGGCAGACCATCGCCGCAACCTGGCGCGAAGTCGCCGCAGCGGAGGAACAATGATGCTCAGCGAAGGCGATCCCGTTCCCGACGTGAAGTTGGAGGGGCTCGAAGGGCAGGCGGTCAGCCCGGCCGACTTCCGCGGCCAGAAGCTGGTCGTCTATTTCTATCCGAAGGACGATACGTCGGGCTGCACGCGCGAAGCGCAGGATTTCACCGCGCTCGCCGGGGAATTCGAGAAAGAGGGGACCTGGATCCTGGGTGTCTCGAAGGACGATCCCGCCCGGCACCGCAAGTTCATCGGCAAATATGATCTCAAGGTCGCGCTCGCCTCCGATGTCGACGGCAAAGCGTGCGAGGCGTTCGGCATCTGGGTCGAGAAGAGCCTGTACGGCCGCAAATATATGGGGATCGAACGCGCCACCTTCCTCGTTGATCGCGCCGGGACGATCCACCGCATCTGGCGCAAGGTCAAAGTGTCCGGCCACGCGCAGGCGGTGCTCGAGGCGGCGAGAGAGCTGCCCTGACCCGGCGCCGGAGGCCGGAAAAGCCAGAGGTGAAAGCGATGGCGAAGAAGAACAAGAAGGCGAAGGTTCCCAAGGAGATCGCCGGGATCAAGGTTCCCAAGGAGTTGCGCAAGGCTGCGGCGCCGATGCTCGCCTGGGCCGAGCGCAACCCGCTCGTGACCGACGCGCTGGCGGCCGCGTTGCTCGCCGGCGCGGCGGCGCTCGCCGACAACAAGGGCCCCAAGAAAGCCGCCAAGGCGGCCGGCGTCGGCGCCGGCGCGGCGGCGGTCAAGGCCGGCAAGGTTCCCAAGGAGATTGCCGGGATCAAGCTGCCCAAGGAGCTGCGCAAGGCGGTGGCGCCGATCGTCGATTGGGCCGAGCGCAACCCGCTGGTCACCGATGCGATTGCCGCCGCGCTGCTCGCCGGCGCGACCGCGCTG
>JAQGLH010000078.1 GCA_028293005.1 Alphaproteobacteria bacterium | reverse complement strand
TCCATCGCCCCCTGCTGGATGCCGAACAAGGCCGCGACCGACGCATGATCGGCGCCCGTGTCGAAGCCGTCGCGCGAGCGCTGCGCCCAGCGCATTGATCGCTCCATCGAACGTGCCGCCTCGTCGCGCGTCGCGGGGAACGGCGTGCATTCGTCGAATGCCATGACGATGTCGGCGCCGAGCAGCCTTTGCACCTCCATCGATCGTTCGGGGGTGAGCAGATGCGCCGAACCGTCCAGGTGGCTCTTGAAGCTCACCCCCTGCTCGTCGAGCTTTCGCAGCTCGGACAGGCTCATCACCTGATAACCGCCGCTGTCTGTCAGGATCGGCCGGTCCCACCCCATGAATTGGTGCAGGCCGCCGAGCCGCGCGACGCGCTCGGCGCCGGGGCGAAGCATCAGGTGATAGGTGTTGCCGAGGATGATGTCGGCGCCGCTCGCGCGCACGTCCTGCGGCTTCATCGCCTTGACGGTGGCAGCGGTGCCCACCGGCATGAACGCCGGCGTTCGGATCTCGCCGCGCATCATCGCGATCGCGCCGAGGCGGGCGGCCCCATCTCTGGCGGCGATGGAAAATTCGAAGCTGGTCGGCATCAGCCCCCCTTGCCGCCCGCCTCCTGCGAAGTCGAGGATTTCGTCTCGAGGGCGCAGCGCCCAGTTTTGACCCGCGGGTGGCTCAGCGCCGCGGCTTGGATTGCTCCTCGGGCTGCTCCTTGGCCCTTTTGTTGCGATCGCGGCGCGGCAACGGCGTATCGACCAGGCTGACGAGCTCGCTGCGAACCAAATGTCCGTCCTTATCCTGGTCGAGGCGTTCGAAGCGCTGCGCGAAATCGCCGACGAACTCGGCGAGCGAAACCTTGTCGTCGCCGTCACGGTCGAAATCGAACGGGCCGGGCAACGCGCCGCTGTTGCCGAGCGTCGCCTCCGCCCAGCCCCCGATCTCGATCAGCGACAGCGAGCCGTCGTGATTGCGGTCGAACGCCGCGAACGAGCGACGCACCGCGGCGTCATATTCGGTCCGGCTGACGCGCAGGTCGCCGTCCCGGTCGAACGCTGCGATGGCAAGCGTGATCGGGGTCGCGACGATCGTCGGCGGGGTTGGACGATAGGTCTTGGCGTCACCGCCCGGCGCGGCAGCAGCAACGGTACCGATCAGCAGCAGCGGCAGAAGCGAATGAGGGATCAGACGCACTCGATGAACCTTTCAACGCGAGCAATGGCTCCATCGCCATAGAGGGTGAAATGGTACCCTCGCTGAATGGCATGCGCAGATGCGTGCTGCGTTGCCAAGCACGCACGCAGTGAGCCGGCGCCGGCGAAGCGCGATGGCGAGAAAGCTCAACTCCCGAGTTGCTCCCGCGGCAAGCTCGTGCGAGGAGATTCTCGCTCCGGCTCGCCGCGCGGCGATCGCCTCCATTCAGAAAGACAACGATGAACAAGCACAGTCTTGCAGCAACTCCGCCATTCACCGCCGAGCAGGGCAACCTTTCGCGCATCGACCTGCGCATGCGGGGCCTTCGCGTGAACAGCCCTGGATCGCCGGAGCTGGTGCGTCTGCAGGCCGCGCGCGAAGATGTCTTGAGCCGGATGTCGGCCGACGAGATTCGTGCTTACGAACGTGCGACGACAACCGCCAAGTCCAAGGAGCAGCTGGCCGCCGAGGCCGAAGCCGAGCGGATCGCAATGGATGCGAACAAGGACAAGCCGGCGATTTAGTCAGGCAGGCGAGCCGTTCACGGCAGCAGCAGGCTGCCATCGCCATAGCTGTAGAAGCGATACCCGCGTTCGATGGCATGCCGATAAGCCGCCTGCATCGTCTCGCGGCCCATCAGCGCGCTGACCAGCATGAACAGGGTCGAGCGCGGCAGGTGGAAGTTGGTGACGAGGCCATCGATCGCGCGGAAGCGGTAGCCGGGGGTGATGAAGATCGCCGTGTCGCCCTCGAACGGATGGATGCGGCCGTCTTCGTCGGCTGCGCTTTCGAGCAGGCGAAGCACCGTCGTGCCGACCGCGATCACGCGCCCGCCGGCGCTGCGCACCTGGTTGAGGCGATCGGCGACCGCGGCATCGATCCGCCCCCATTCGCTATGCATCCGATGGTCGTCCGTGTCGTCGGCCTTGACTGGAAGGAAGGTGCCGGCGCCGACGTGCAAGGTCAGCATCTCATGGCCGATCCCGCGCGCCTCCAGCGTCTCGATCAGCTCCGCCGTGAAGTGCAAAGCGGCGGTCGGCGCCGCCACCGCCCCCTCCTCGCGTGCGAACATCGTCTGATAGTCGCTAAGGTCGCGGCCGTCGGCTTCGCGCTTGCCGGCGATATAGGGCGGAAGCGGCATCCGTCCGGCGCGCGCGAGCAGCAATTCGACCGGCTCGTTCCCCTCGAAGCTCAGCAGGATGCTGCCGTCCTCGCTTTTGTCGCCGGCGAGCGCGGTCACGCCCATGCCGAAGTCGATCCGGTCGCCCGTCCTCACCCGCTTCGCGTTCCGCACGAACGCATGCCAGCTGCGCGCATCGCGGCGCTTGTGGAGCGTCGCGCCGATCCGCGCCGCCCCTCGCGTCCCCTCGAGCTGCGCGGGAATTACCCGCGTGTCGTTGAACACCAGGAGATCGCCGGGCTGCAGCAAGGCGGGCAGGTCGCGCACCAGATGATCGCCGAGCGCCGCATCCTTGACCAGCAATAGCCGTGCGCTGTCGCGCGGCAACGCAGGCCGCAGCGCAATCCGCTCCGGCGGAAGCTCGAAATCGAAGAGGTCGACTCGCATCGCTGTCGCTTAGAGCCTGATCGCTTCTGGTTGAACCGCTGATCGTGGTTCCAGCTACGCGTCAGTCAGGCTCCAGATCGGTCTAGGCTCGTTCCCGGTTCGGTTGAACCGGCTCCGCGTCCACTTTGCTTTGTTGGCGTGCTCCGAGCGTCAGCTATCGGTTCGACTGGCAAGCGCTCTAGCGCGGCGGCCCGGCTGGCGGCCCAGGCGATGCGCCCGCGGGAGCGGGAGCCGGAGCCGGCACCGTGGTCGGCAAGCCGGGCGGAGGTGTCACGGGCGCGATTGCGCCCGGTGGCGGCGGCGGAATATTGTCGGCGGCGATCGAGGCGCGCAGGATCCGCGAGGGATTGGCGGGCGGCTCGCCCCGCTCGATCGCATCGACATAGGCCATGCCGGTGATCACGCGGCCAAACACGCTATATTTGCCGTCGAGCGCCATGCGGGGCGCGAGCATGATGAAGAACTGGCTGTTGGCGCTGTTCGGCGCGTCGGCGCGCGCCATCGAGACGACACCGCGCACGTGCGGCAGCGCGCTGAACTCCGGCGCGAGGTCGGGAAGCGTCGAGCCACCCTGCCCGGTCCCCTGCGGGTCGCCGGTCTGCGCCATGAAGCCTTCGATCACGCGGTGGAATTTGAGGCCGTTGTAGAAATTCTGGCGGACGAGCGTTTTGATCCGCTCGACATGATGCGGCGCCACGTCCGGGCGAAGCTGGATCGCGACGCGGCCGCCGGTCGAGAGATCGAGCAGCAGCACATTCTCGGGCTCGGGCGCCGGCACCTGCGCGCCGGTCGGCGGCGCGAACAACAGGCCCGCCGCCATGGCGAGGATCAATTTCAGACGCATGGTTCACGTTCCCGAATAGATGATTTGGCCCGAAAGACGATTTGGCCCGAAAGACGATTTGGCCCGAAAGATGATTTGCCGAAGCGAGCGACGCGGATCTGCCCTGCTTGTGCTTGCCCGCGGGTGAACGATCAAGCGCTTTCACCGCCGCGTCTCCCGCTCACCGCCGTTTCATTGCATAATGTGGAACGGATTGGTGGCCCGTTGACAATGCTCGCCGTCAGCGCGCAAATTGCGCTCAGGATGAAAGCGGCGCCGCAGGACGGGAGCTGCGCAGCGGAGGGGGATCGAGTGCCAGTCGTCACACTGAATGGCGTCGACATCAATTACGTCGATCAGGGGACCGGAGAGACGCTCGTCCTGATCCACAATGTCGTCGCAAACATCGACGCCTTCAGCGACAACATCCCGTTTCTGTCGCGCCATTTTCGCGTCATCGCCTGCGACCTGCGGGGCCACGGCAAATCCTCGAAGTCCGAGGATGGATCGAAGGCCGCCTCCTTCTACAATTTCGAGCGAATGGCCGAGGACATCAGCCTTTTGCTGAAGCACCTCGGTGTCGACACTTATCACGTCCTCGGACAGGCTTTCTGGGGTGGCAGCACCGCGGGCCATCTGTTCGATCTCGATTTTCGGCGCGTCAAAGGCATCATCTTCTCGTCGAGCAGCCTGCTTTCGATGGATGAGGGCGTCGCTCCTTATGCGATGCTCGGGCCGGTCGGCATCGCGCGCTTCGAGCGAATGATCGCGCTCGCGCAAAGCGAGGGCATGATGGGCGTCTACGAGGAACGGATCCGTTCGAAGCAATTCTGGAGTGGACGAGTCCTCAATTCGCCCGAGATCCTGGCGCGCTTCGCCGAGATGCACGGCGTGACGTCGCCGACCGCCTTCGCCAACTTCCCGCATTTCAGCCACGCCAGGAAGCGCTCGATCGTCGAGAAGATCAGGCAGGCCGAGCTGCCGGTGATGGTGATGCTCGGCGAGGACGATACCGACACCGCCCAATTGGTTCGCGGCGCGCGCGAGGATTATGCCGACACCCATGTGATCAGCCTGCCCGACTGCGGCCATTACATCGCGATCGAAAACCCGCTCGATTTCAATTTTGCCGTCTCGAATTTCGTCGGCGGCTCGATTTTGCGTGCGGCGAACCAGGCCCGGAAGGCGTAATGACAAGAGCCGCGGCACCCGCAGCGCGCAACGCCTTTCCCGCGAACGGTGACGAGAGGAGAAGCGAGCGATGGCGGCGTTGAGGGAAGTCGAGGGTGGCTCGGGCGCCCAGGCCGCGAAGCTTACGGGCGGCAAGGCGACCGATGACGTTTCCGGAGAAGAACTGATCGCGCGGGCGCAGGCGCTCGTCCCGCTGCTGCGCGAACGGGCGGTCGAGGATGCGCGCAACAGCCGCATCCGTGCCGAGACGATCGAGGAGATACGCGAGGCGGGATTGTGGAAGGTCTTCGTCCCGAAGCGCTGGGGCGGCTTCGAATTGGGCCCCAAGGTCGCGGTCGAGATCTCGATGACGCTCGCGAAGGGCGACATGTCGGTCGCCTGGGTGTCGGCGATCTACCAGCACCTTTCGGGCCATCTGCCGCTGTTTCCCGAAGAAGCGCAGGCCGAGGTGTGGGCCGAAAATCCCGATGCGCGGATGGTCTCTCCCTATGCGCCGATGGGGCGCGCGACGGCGGTGCCGGGCGGCTTCCGCCTGTCCGGCCGCTGGGGCTATTCGAGCGGATCGCCCGACAGCCACTGGGCGATCATCGGCGGCCTGATCGTCGTCGAGGGCAAGAAGCCGGAATATCGGCTCTTCCTGATGCCGCGGCGCGACTATCAGGTGGCCGACAATTGGAACGTCCTCGGGCTCGAGGCGACCGGCAGCCACGACCTGGTGATCGAGGACGCGTTCGTTCCGGAGCATCGCACGCTCCACGACCACGGACTGGACGATCGCTACCAGCCCGGACTGACGCGCAACACCAATTGGATCTGGAAGATCCCACATTATCAGCTCGGCTTCCGCAATCTCTCGACCACCCAGATCGGTGCGCTCGAGGCGATGATCGACGCGTTCATCGAACTCAACACCGGGCGCATCAACAGCATCGGCCAGAAGGTGAAGCTCGACCCCGACGCCCAGCTGATGCTCGCCAAGGCGATCAGCGAAGTCGATCAGATGCGCGCGATCCTGATGCGCACCTTCACCAAGCTCGAAGATTATGCCCGCGCCGGCGAATTGCCGACGGTCGAGGAAAGGATGCTGTGGCGCTACCAGTCGGGCGAGGTCGCCTATCGCTGCGCCGAGGCTGCGGACGGCCTGTTCCGTGCGAGCGGGGGCAATTCGATCCGGCACGAATATCGCTTCGAGATGATCTACCGCAACATCCTCGCCGCACGCGCGCACCTCGGCAACAACGCTACCGAGCTCGGGCGGCGGATGGGCTCGTTCATGATGGACGGCGAGCTGTCGCCGTTCGACACGCAGCTTTGAAGGGGCGCGGTCTTCCGATGGCCCGGGTCCTGCCCTGAGATCACCCTCTCCCGACTCTTTCCATCAAGAGAGAGGACTGGCTGGGGTCCGCTTCTTACTCCCCTGCCCCCATACCGAGGGGTGGCCAGGGGGCGATCCGCGTGCAACACACGCCGTCCCCTCCTGATTGAGGTGCCAGCTAGCCGCCGTTTTCGACCTTCGCCCTCACCTCTTCGGCAACCGGCGGGGTGACGAACTTGCGGATGTCGCCGTCATAGCGGGCGATCTCCTTGACCAAACGCGATGCGATCGGCTGGAGCGAGACGTCGGCCATCAGGAAGTCCGTCTCGATACGGTCGTTGAGCTGCTGGTTCATGCCCGCCATCTGATACTCATATTCAAAGTCCGAAACGGCGCGCAGCCCCCGGATGATCATCGATGCGCCGCTGTCCTCCGCGAACTTCATCAGCAGCGAGTTGAAGCTTACGACCTCGATGTCGCCGCCGATCTCGGCGATCTCGCGGCGCACCATCGCAATCCTTTCCTCGACCGTGAACATCGGCGATTTCGATGGGTTGGTGGTGACGCCGATCACCAGCCGATCGCAAAGCTTCGCACCGCGGCGGATGATATCCATATGGCCGAGGGTGATCGGATCGAATGTGCCGGGATAGACACCTGTGCGCATATCAGCTCCTGCCCCCACTTGATGGCTCATCCTAATGATCGCGTTCGATCGCGAACCGGGCGATGGCGCGGAGCAGATCCGCTTCAGCGCCGAAACTATGGAGATATTCGATTGCCTGGTCCACGAGAAGCTCGGATTGCTGCCGCGCCCGAGCGGCGCCGAGCAACGAGACGAACGTCTCCTTGCCGGCATCCTTATCCTTGTTGACCCTCTTTCCCGTCTTGACCTCCTCGCCCTCGGCATCGAGCAGGTCGTCGGTGATCTGGAAGGCGAGGCCGACGTCGCGGGCATAGCCGCGCAGCCTGCTGCGGCCCTCGGGGGGCACCCGGCCCATGATCGCGCCTGCCTCGAGGCAAAAGCCGATCAGCGCTCCGGTCTTGAGCTGCTGGAGGCGCGTCACGGCATTGAGGTCCAGCGCGGCCTTGCTCGCCATCAGGTCCATCATCTGCCCGCCCGCCATGCCCGAGGGACCGGCGGCGCGGGCGAGCTCGGCGACCAGCTCGATCCGAACGAACGGATCCTCGTGAGTAGCCTCGTCGGCGACGATCTCGAATGCCAGCGCATGGAGCGAATCGCCGGCGAGCACCGCCGTGCTTTCGTCATAGGCTCGATGGAGCGTCGGCTTGCCACGCCGCAGATCGTCGTCGTCCATGCACGGAAGATCGTCGTGGATGAGCGAATAGACATGGACGCATTCGACCGCGAGGCCGACGCGGAGCGCGCGGGAGCGGTCGACGTGGAACAGACTGCAGGCAGCGACGACGAGCAACGGGCGCAGCCGCTTGCCGCCGCCGATCGCGGCATAGCGCATCGCCTCGTACAGCGTCGCACGCGTGTCGGGCTGCGTCGGGAGAAGCGTGTCGAACAGGTCATCGATTTCCGAGCTGATCTGCTCGAGCTCGGGCTTCAGGTTGAGCAGCGCATCGCGCACGAGCGCATCATTCGCCGTCAAAGGCGGTGGTGCCGTTCGGGCTTCCGTCGCGGGCGAGCTGGATCTTGTCGATCCGAGCCTGCGCCGCCTGCAGCCGCGCTTCGCATTGCTGCTTGAGGCGGTCGCCCTCGGCGTAGAGGGTGATCGCCTCGTCGAGCGACGCCTCACCGCTTTCGAGTTTGCGCACGATCTCCTCGAGCCGCTTGAGCGCGGCTTCGAACGACAGTTCGGAAATGGCATCGGTCGGCTCGGACATGAAGCAAGCTTTGGCTTGGCGCATCCGGGGGGTCAAGCGTGTGCTTGGCGCCCCGATCGGCTCGGCCGCTTCGTTCAGCGCTTGAACGGGTCGACGATTTCCTCGACCGCGGGCGCTTCCTCGGCCTCGGGTGCGAACTCGGCGGCATGAGCGGCCTCGGCCTCGCGCATCGCGGTGTCGCGCTGCTGGCGGAGCTCCTCGAGCAACGCCTCGCGATCGCCGGCGAGGCGCGTGTCCTGCTGCGTGTCCTCGATGCCGGCGGCCTTGGCGGCCTTGGCGACGACCGCGTCAAGCTCGCGCTGCGAGCACAGGCCGAGCGTCACCGGATCCTTGGGCTGGATGTTGGCGATGTTCCAATGGGTGCGGTCGCGGATCGCTGCGATCGTCGTGCGCGTCGTGCCGATCAGCTTCGAGATCTGGCCGTCGGACACCTCGGGGTGGTTGCGGATGATCCAGGCGATGCCATCGGGCTTGTCCTGGCGCTTCGAGACCGGCGTGTAGCGCGGCCCCTTGGTGCGGCGGACCTTGTCGGGCTCCTTGTGGATCAGCAGCCGGTACACGGGGTCGGTCTGGCCGCGCTCGATCTCCTCCTGCGTGAGCTCGCCGGCGCGAATGGGGTCGCGGCCGGTGAGCTTGGTCGCGGCGGGGTCGTCGGCGATCGCCTGCACCTCGAGGATGTGCAGCCCGCAAAAAGCGGCGATCTGCTCGAAGGTCAGTGCAGTATTGTCGACCAGCCAGGAAGCGGTCGCATGAGGCATGAGCGGCTGGGCCACGAGGTTTCTCCAGAAACAATAAGGGCCGCCCCTTCCGGAGCGGCCGTCTTCGCATCCAGACTTAGTGCAGCCGCCGGCCAAGAGCAAGATAGCAGAGCTTGCTTCCCGATTAAGTCACGCGGCCATCGCGACGTGCCCGGGTTGCGCCGCGACGCGCTCGATCCACGAACGAACATGGCCGAACGGCGCGAGGTCGAAGCCGCCCTCCGGCGCGACATGCGTATAGGCGAACAAGGCGATGTCGGCGAGGCTGAGCCGCTCGCCGACAAAGAAAGCACGGCCGTCGAGATGGCGATCCATCACCGCCAGCGCGGCAACGCCCGCGTCGTGCTTGGCGCCGAGCTGGCTGCGCTGCGCGTCGTTCAGCCGCCCCTCGCCGATATAAAAGAGCCAGAAGCGCAACGTCGCGACATTGGGCTCGTGGCTGTATTGCTCGAAGAACATCCAGCGCAGCATGCCTGCACGCTCGAACCGGTCCTGCGGGATGAGCGGCGAACCGTCGGCGAGATAGAAGCAGGCCGCATTGCTCTCCGGCATCATCCGCTCCCCAATCTGCAGCACCGGAATCCGGCCGTTGGCGTTGATGTTCTGCAGGAAATCGGGCGTGCGGGTTTCGCCCTTCAGGATGTCGTAGCTCCGCCGCTCGAGCAGCAAGCCGAGATGCGCCGCCGTGAGCCGCACCTTGTAGCAATTGCCGGAGACGGGATCTTCGTGGAGGATGAGGTGCTGGGTCATGCTCGCTCCTGCGATCGGCCAACAAGGGAAGCTGGATGTGCGAGAGCCACAAAGCCGGTGATGGCCCCCTTCGGTCCTTCCGTCACCTTCACCTTCACCCACGCACGCGATACAGCCGCTGGGGCGGCGCTTTCGCGGGAATGACGATGATGGGTTTAGCGGCCAAAACCATGCTCACGCCACCTGCAGCACGATCTTGCCGATGTGCTCGCTCGTTTCCATTCGGCGGTGCGCGTCGGCGGCTTGTTCGAGCGGGAAGACGCTGTCGATGATCGGCTTGAGCTCGCCGGCGGCGACGTGCGGCCAGACATTGCGCGCGATCTCCTCGGTCACCAGTGCCTTATACTCGTGCGAGCGCGGCCGCAGCGTCGACCCGGTGAGAGTGAGCCGCCGGCGCATCACCTCCCAGATGGGTATTTCCGCCTTGCCGCCGCGTGGGATGGCGATCGAGACGTGGCGACCGTCGTCGGCCAAACACGCCATGTTGCGCGGCACATAGTCGCCCCCGACCATGTCGATCACGACCTGGACGCCAATTCCGCCGGTCAACCGTTTGACTTCGTCCACGAAATCCTGCTCGCGATAGTTGATCGCATGGGCGGCCCCGATCTCGATCGCGCGGGCGCATTTCTCGTCGGAGCCTGCCGTCACGATCACATTCAGCCCGAACAGCCCGCCAAGCATGATCGCCATCGTGCCGATGCCGCTCGTCCCGCCGTGGACGAGCACTGTCTCGCCCTCGGCGGCATAGGCGCGGTCGAACAAATTCGTCCAGACGGTGTAGAGCGTCTCGGGCATCGCGCCCGCTTCGATCAGGCTCACCGCATCGGGAACCGGCAGACATTGGCCGGCGGGCGCCACGCAATATTGCGCATAGCCGCCGCCCGAAACCAGCGCGCAGACAGGCTTGCCGAGCATCGCGGCATCGACCCCCTCCCCTACCGCGACGACGATGCCGGCGATCTCCAGCCCGGGAATGGTCGGCGCGCCGGGCGGAGGCGGGTAGGCACCCAGCCGTTGAGCGAGGTCGGGCCGGTTGACGCCAGCGGCGGCGACCTTGACCAGCAGCTCGCCCGCGCCGGCGGCAGGCAGCGGCCGCTCCACCGCCACGAGCACCTCCGGCCCGCCCGGTTGCTGTGGATCGATCGCCACCATCGTCTGCGGCAGCTTTGCGGGTGTCTCTTCGGGCAGGGTGGTCATTGGGTCACGCCCCTTTCGAAATCGGCCATATATGCGGCGATCTTGTTGACACAAGCATCGCGCGGGTGGAGTCTGCAGAGATGGATCTGGATGAACTGTTTCCGGATAAGCCCAAAGATCCCCTGGTGCTGCTCGCTCGCCAGGATCTCGACCCGCTGTCGGTCGAGGAGCTTGAAGAACGCATCGCCACCCTCGAAGCGGAGATAGTCCGCGTCCAATCGAAGCTTGCCGCTGCCGTTAATCACCGGGCAAGCGCCGATGCGCTATTCAAGAAATGATGGCGCTTGGGACGGACAGCATGTTTTCCCCAATTAATTTAACTACCTGCTTGATGCCGGGCCGATCGGCCACGACATTAGTATTGGGGCGCTCTTCTGCAAAAATGGGAACCGGCTTTGCGGACAGGCGCTTGCGAACTGAATCTGGGCCAATTTCGAGCCCGTCGGGAACACTCCCGGCTCGAATGCGGTTGAATCGCCCGTGAGCACCGCGGGCGTGGAGGAGTAAGAAATGCCGTCATTTGCCCGCGAACTCGAACAGACGCTCCACACGGCGCTCGCCGAAGCGAGCGGCCGCCGGCACGAATATGCCACGCTCGAGCATTTGCTGCTGGCGCTGATCGAAGACACCCATGCGTCCAAGGTGATGTCCGCCTGCGGTGTCGATCTGACCGAGCTTCGCGAAGCCGTCCGCCTCTACCTCGACAATGAGCTCGAAGCGCTCAAGGTCGAGGGCGAAACCGATCCATCCCCGACCAGCGGCTTTCAGCGCGTGGTGCAGCGGGCCATTCTTCACGTCCAATCTTCGGGGCGCGACGAAGTGACCGGCGCCAACGTGCTCGTAGCGCTCTTCTCCGAGCGCGAAAGCTATGCGGTCTACTTCCTTCAGCAGCAGGACATGAGCCGGCTCGATGCGGTGAGCTATATCAGCCACGGCGTCGGCAAGGGCGAAACCACGTCCGACACTCCCGAGATCAAGGGCGCCGACGACAGCGCGAAGGACGAAGGCAAGAAGAAGAACGAGAGCGCGCTCAAGCAGTTCACCGTCAACCTCAACGAAATGGCGCAGAACGGCCGCGTCGATACTCTGATCGGCCGCGCGACCGAAGTCGACCGCACGGTCCAGATCCTGTGCCGCCGCTCGAAGAACAATCCGCTCTATGTCGGCGATCCCGGCGTCGGCAAGACCGCGATCGCCGAAGGGCTTGCGCGCAAGATCATCGAAGGCGACGTGCCCGAGGTGCTGCTTCCGGCGGTGATCTACTCGCTCGACATGGGCGCGCTGCTCGCCGGCACCCGCTATCGCGGCGACTTCGAGGAACGGCTGAAAGCGGTCGTGACCGAGCTCGAGAAGCTTCCCGACGCGATCCTGTTCATCGACGAGATCCACACCGTGATCGGCGCCGGCGCGACCAGCGGCGGTGCGATGGACGCGTCCAACCTCCTCAAGCCGGCGCTGTCCGGCGGGACGATCCGTTGTATCGGATCGACCACCTACAAGGAGTTCCGCAACCACTTCGAGAAGGA
>JAQGLH010000071.1 GCA_028293005.1 Alphaproteobacteria bacterium | reverse complement strand
GCGCGCGCCCAATCGACCGATCCGGGCAGCTACCGGCCGCTCGAGCCCGCGACGCTCTATCTGGCTCCCAAGGAATGGGAGACGTTGATCGCCGAGCGGCCGCTGCATCTCACCACGCCGTTCCGCGAGCCGGCAAGCGCCGCGGTGATCGACTTCGAGGTCGAGCATGCCCGCGACTTCGCGCCCGAGCGATCGCAGAACGCCAACGTCTACGAAGCGGTGGCAAGCCACATCGCCGCTCTTCGCAAGGCCAAGCACAAGGTCGTGCTGGCGAGCTATTCGAACGGCGCGCGCGAGCGGCTCGAAGGACTGCTTGCCGACCATGGCGTGACCCGGCTCCACCAGGCCGCCAACTGGCAAGAAGCCCTCGGCGCCGCCGCCAAGGGCCAGACGGCGCTGGTCGTGGTGCCGCTCGACCATGGCTTCACCACGCAGGATATCGCCCTGCTCACCGAGCAGGACATGCTCGGCGACCGGCTGGTGCGGCGGCGCAAGCGGCGCAAGAGCCAGGATGCGTTCCTCAACGAGCTTGCGACGCTCAGCCCCGGCGATCTCGTCGTCCACAACGATCACGGCATCGGCCGCTACGAAGGGCTGACCCAGATCCCGGTCGGCACGTCGCCGCACGATTGCGTCGCGCTCGAATATGCCGGCGGCGACAAGCTCTACGTGCCGGTCGAAAATATCGACGTGCTGTCGCGCTACGGGAGCGAGAACGAGGGAGTCACGCTCGACAGGCTCGGCGGCGAGGCATGGCAGCGCCGCAAGTCGAAGATGAAGGAGCGCATCCGCGCGATCGCCGGCGATCTCATCAAGACCGCCGCCGAACGCGCGCTGCGACCCGGCCAGATCGCCGAGCCCGACACCGGCTATGCCGCCTTCGTAGACCGCTTCCCCTACGAGGAGACCGACGACCAGGAACAGGCGATCGTCGAGGTGATCGCCGATCTGGTCGAAGGCAAGCCGATGGACCGGCTGGTCTGCGGCGACGTCGGCTTCGGCAAGACCGAGGTGGCGCTTCGCGCCGCGTTCGTCGCAGCGATGGCCGGGATGCAGGTCGCGGTCATCGCGCCGACGACTTTGCTCGCCCGCCAGCATTATACGACCTTCAAGGAGCGCTTCCACGGCTTTCCGATCGAGATCGGCCGGTTGTCGCGCCTCGTTCCCGCCGCCGAGGCCAAGCAAACTCGCGCAAGGCTCGCCGAGGGCCAGGTCGACATCGTGATCGGCACGCATGCCCTGTTCGCGAAAACGATCGAGTTCAAGAATCTCGGGCTGGTCATCGTCGACGAGGAGCAGCGCTTCGGAGTCACCCACAAGGAACGGCTGAAGACGATGAAGGCCGACGTCCATGTGCTGACGCTCACCGCGACGCCGATCCCGCGCACCTTGCAGATGGCGATGTCCGGCCTGCGCGAGCTTTCGGTCATCCAGACGCCGCCGGTCGACCGGCTTGCGGTGCGCACCTATGTCGTGCCCTGGGATCCGGTGGTGGTCCGCGAGGCGCTGCTGCGCGAACATTATCGCGGCGGGCAGAGCTTCTTCGTCGCGCCACGCGTCGCCGACCTGCCCGACATCGAGAGCTTCCTGCGCGAGGAGGTGCCCGAGGTGACGTTCATCACCGCCCACGGCCAGATGGCGGCGACCGAGGTCGAGGAACGGATGTCGGCCTTCTACGACCGCCGCTACGACGTCTTGCTCTCGACGACGATTATTGAGAGCGGGCTGGACATCCCGAGCGCGAACACCTTGATCGCCCACCGCGCCGATCGTTTCGGCCTCGCCCAGCTCTACCAGCTGCGCGGACGGGTCGGGCGCGCCAAGACTCGCGCCTACGCCTATTTCACGACGCCCGCGACGCGGCTGATGACCGAGACCGCGGACAAAAGGCTGCAAGTGCTCGCCAATCTCGAATCACTGGGCGCGGGCTTCCAGCTCGCCAGCCATGACCTCGACATCCGCGGCGCCGGCAATCTGCTCGGTGACGAGCAGTCGGGGCATATCAAGGAGGTCGGCTTCGAGCTCTATCAGTCGATGCTCGAGGAAGCGATCGTCGAGGCCAAGGCCGACGAGGCTGGAATCAAGCCGCCGACCGAGGATTTCTCGCCGCAGATCACGGTCGACGCGCCGATCATGCTGCCCGAGGAATATGTCCCGGATCTCGACCTGCGCATGGGTCTCTACCGCCGCATCAACGACCTCCAGGCTCCGCAGGAGATCGAGGAATTCGCGGCTGAGCTGATCGACCGGTTCGGAAAGCTTCCCGCGGCGACGCAGAATCTGCTCAAGATCATCGAGATCAAGCTCAACTGCCGCAAGGCGAGCGTCGCCAAGCTCGACGTCGGCGCGAAGGGCGCGCTGATCCACTTCCACAACGACCAATTCCCGGATCTCGAGGGGCTGATCGCCTATGTCCAGCACCTCAAGGGCAGCGCCAAGCTGCGCCCCGACAGCAAGCTGGTGATCACGCGCGGCTGGCCCCATCCCGCCGACCGCATCAACGGCGCGCTGCAGCTGTCGCGCGGCCTCGCGAAGATCGTGGGTTAATCCTCCTTGTCAGCTCTCCCGGTACGGGGAGGAAGACAGCGAAGCCGTGGAGGGGCGGCCCCTGATTGCGAGGAAATGGTGGAGCGGCCGTCGCGAAGTCCGGCGTGGCCCGTCCCCCATGCTTCGCATGGCCCCTTCCGCGCGCCGGAGGGGAATTTCTACCCGAAAGAAGCCATCAGCACCGCAAGCTCCTTCGCCGACACCGGCGGCGAGCAGAGGAAGCCTTGGTAGAGGTTGCAGCCTTCCTGGGCGAGGAGGTCGAGCTGCTCCTGCGTCTCGACGCCTTCGGCGATCACCCCGAGCCCCAGCGAGCGCGCCATGTCGATCACGCTGCGCACGACGATGCGGTCGCGCGGCGATCCGGTGATGTCCTCGCAGAGCCTTTTGTCGATCTTGAGATAATCCAGCGGCAGCGCCTTGAGATAGGCGAGGCTCGAATAGCCGGTGCCGAAATCGTCGATCGCGATCCTCAGCCCGCCCTCGCGCAGCCGCGCGAGCAGGTGCGCGGCGGCGTTGAGATCCTCGATCAGGCCGCTCTCCGTCACCTCGACGGTGAGCCGCTCGGGAGCGAAGCCGAGCGTACCGACCAGCTCGAGAAATTGCTCAGCAAAACCTGGCCGTACGATATCGGCCGCAGTGATGTTGACCGACAGGCGCAGCCGCTCGAGCGCAGCGGGCCATGAAACGGCGGCGGCGATTGCCTTGCGCTGCACATGGTCCGAAAGTTGGACGAGATAATCCGATCTCTCGGCGACGCTGAACAAGGTGGTCGCGCCAAGCTCGCCGAATTCGGGGTGACGCCAGCGCGCGAGCGCCTCGACGCCGACGATCTTGCCGGTGGTCACCGAGACCTGCGGCTGGAACAGGATCTCGATCTGGTCGGCGTCGAGCGCGCGCCTGAGGTCGATCTCGAGCTGGTCGCCAACCGCCGCTTCGTTCTGCGCCCCAGCCTCGAGCACGCGAATCGGCCCCGCCTCGCTGGCTGCCGCCTCGACGAGCGCTTTGCTCGCGCGGCGCAGCAGGCTCGCCGGATCGTCGCCGGGCGCCGCCGCGACGACACCGACGCGGCTGCCGAGCGTGATCACGTGATCGCCCGACATGAATGGACGCGCGAGCGCCTCGACCAATTGCACCGCCATGAACCGGCCTTCGGCGAGGCTGGTCGGCGCGGCGAGAACCACTGCGAATTGAGCACCGGCGAGGCGCGCGACGAGCCGCCGTTTGTTGTCGGTATCGACCAGCCGCTCGATCCGGCGCGCGGCAGCCTGCAGCACGGCATCGCCGGTCGCACGGCCGAACGCCGCGTTGATCGCATCGAACCGGCTGACCGCGAGCAGCAGCACGACCAGG
>JAQGLH010000043.1 GCA_028293005.1 Alphaproteobacteria bacterium | reverse complement strand
CATGTTGACGTGGACGATCGCCCGGCCCTCTTCGTCGTACAGCCAGGCGTTGCGCGACTGGTCCATTCACGCCGCGCGGCCGCGCTTCAGCCCGAGCATATTCTCATAGAAGGCGGACGTCTCCTCGAGCAGCGACGTGCGCAGATTGATGTGGTCGATTCGATTGACGCGCATGACAGGCTCCTGATCAACTTCTCGCGCGCATTCTAATCGCCGAAGACGGCGGAGCAAGCCGGGTCCGTCGCGGCGCCCGGATCTTCGCTCCTTGTGCGACCTTAGGCTGGTGACGTAGCTGCGGGAGGCAGCGCACGCGGGCGATGATTGTCGTCCAGCGCGACGAAGGTGAACAGTCCTTCGGTCACCTCGACCTCGCTCGCGCCGCGGTCGCGGGTCGCGATCACCTCGATGCGAATCGCGATCGAGGTCCGTCCGGTCCGCTCGATCTCGGCGTAAATCGAGATCAGATCCTGCAGCAGGATCGGCGCGATGAACTTCATCGTCTCGATCGCCACCGTCGCCACGGCGCCCTGCGCGCGGCGCGAGGCGACGATGCCCGCGGCGATATCCATTTGCGAAAGGATCCAGCCGCCGAAGATATGGCCGTTGGCGTTGATGTCTCCCGGGCCTGGCATCACCCGCAGGATCGGGTCGCGTCTAACGCTCGTCATCGCCGTCATATCCGTCCTTGCCGCTGGCATCCTCGTCGTGGCCCGAATTGTTGCTGAGAAAGACCAGGCCCATCAGCGCGGTGCCGAGCAGCACGGAAAAACCCACGCCGGCGATCGTCGCGATCAGCATCGGCAGCGGCACCGGCCCGACCGCCGCTTTCAGATAGACCAGCGCGAGCAGCACCGCGACCAGCGCCGCAACCGCCATCCACTTCATCAGGCTGCGGTAATGCGACCACGCCCGCGCGGATCGTTCGGCTTGACGGGGCGTTGGATCGGGTCTGGGCATGCTTCCCTTTGGCCCGCGCTCATGGGATCATCAAGCCCGGTTCGGCCGAAATGAAAGGCCGAAAAGCAAGGGGTGCCGCAGATGACGATTGGGGCAATTCTCGCGCGCAAAGGCGGCGACGTCGTCAGCGTCGAAGGGGACAGCTCGGTTGGCGACGCGATCAACTTACTCGCCGAGAAAAGAATCGGCGCGCTTCCGGTCGTCGACCAGGGGGCTGTCCTGGGTGTCTTCTCCGAACGCGACGTGATCTATTGCCTGCGCAGCGATGGTCCCACGATGCTCGGCTGGGCGGTGTCGCGCGTGATGACCGCACCCGCCATCACCGTCACGGTCGATGTCAGCGTGCTCTCGGCGATGTCGCAGATGACGCGGCGGCGAATCAGACACCTGCCCGTCGTCGACGACGGACGATTGATCGGAATTGTCTCGATCGGCGATCTCGTCAAATTCCGGATCGACCGCATCGAGGAGGAAGCCGAGGCTTTGCGGACCTATATTACCCAAGCGTGATTTCGGCTTATCGGCGCAGGAGTCGCCGTTCGTCCCTCCGGCCCGAAGGACCTTATTCCGCGGCCGCCGGAGCGGGCGCGCGAAGCAATCCCGCCACTTCGTCGACCAGCGGCCGTGCGAACAACAGCAGCAATCCGCCGTAGGCAAGCACACCGGTCAGCACGAGCAAGGCCAGGCGCGGCTGCGGCAGCATCGGCGGCAGCAGCGAATCGGCGGCCAGCACTGCCCACGCCATCGCGCCCGAGGCGAGCAGCCCCGGTATCACCGCGCCTGCCAGCTCGGCGAGTCTCACGCCGATCACCCGCATCGACAGCAAGGCCGTGATCGCGGTCAGCGTTGGAAAGGCGGCCAGCGACGCCCAGGCAAGGCCGACCGTGCCGAAGCGTATCCCGACCAGGAACGAGACCGGCATGATCAGCGCCCCGGCAACCGCGATTCGCACGGCCACCCTGGTGTGGCCGAGCGCATTGTTGGCCGGCACGAACAATATCTGCAGCGCCATGAACGGCATCGCCAGCGCGAGCAGCCTGACGAGCGGAATCGTCTCCGCCCATTTGGGACCGAGCACCGTCAGCACCAGCGGCTCGGCGGTTATCGCGAGACCCAGGTAGAAAGGCAGCACGATCAGCATGATCAGCCGCACCGCCTTGAGGAAGGCGACGGCGATCGCGTCGGCACGCGCCTGCATGTGCGAATAAGCCGCGAACGCGACATCGTTGAGCGGGGGGATGAACTTGCTCGACAGGATCTGGGTCAGGAACAAGGCGGTGGTATAGACGCCGAGGTTGTGCGGGGCGAGCACGCGACCGGCGATGAACACGTCCGACTGGCTCTGGATGAACCAGAAAAATTGCACGACGACCATCGCGCTGCCGTAGCGGACCATCGCCTCGGCGCCCTTGAAGCGGAAGCTCGGCCAGATCAGCGAGCGCGCGGCCACCGTCAGCGCGGCGGCCTGGGCCCAGAACATCGCGATCGGCGCGGCGACGAGGGTCCACACTCCCCAGCCGCTTAAGGCGGCGGCGAGCGCGGTCCCCGCGCCTGCGATCGCGCCGATCAGCGCCGCCTGCGCCTGGCGCCGAAAATCGAGCCGGCGGCTGAGCAACGCGGTCGGCAGCGCAGTGAACGGAGTGGCTATGTAGAGCAGAGCCTGGACGCGGAGCAGAGTCGCGACCTCGGGCTGGCGGAAATAGGCGGCGGCGAGCGGGGCGAGCGCGATCTGGGCGAGCGCGAGCCCGCCATTGAGGAGAATCAGCAATCCGAACGTCTGCGCGATCTGCTCGCGCGTGAGCGAGGAATTGCGCACCAGCGCATTGGCGAATCCGTAGCCGTTCATCAGGTGGAGGAAGACCAGGACGACCTGAGTCATCGCGAACAGGCCGTAATCGCGCGGGTCGAGGATGCGGATGACCAGGAACGTCGAGCCCCACATGATGAGCTGCGAGACGAGTTGCGCGCCGGAACGCCACATGACCGCGCCGCGCACCCGCGCGCTCAAGCCAAGCTGTTCGTTTCCTTCATCTTTTCTCGTTGATGCCACTTGCAGCCCCGGTTCGAGCGCCTATATCGCTTCTTGTGAGGCCATACAGGCAGGGGGTTAATCCCGGCTTAGGCCTGATGTCGTTTTCCGCTCCTGCGGGGACGCGACAGGCCAGGAGACTGCCCGGAAACTTCGAAAAGTTTTCAGCGACACTTGACGGGCGGCGATCCGCTCAGCATAGGGCGCTCACCGACGGGGCTTACGGCTTTACGCCAGCGACCATCGGAAGAAAGCTTCAAAAAGTTTTCGAAAATAGCTGTTGACGGTGGGAAATCTCCTCCATATATGGCTGTTCACACCGACGGGATACGGCCTTCTGGTTCGTCCCGTTTGCGTCTCATCCATCGGTAACACCGGTGCCCCGGATAAAACGGGGAGGGTGAAACGTCGGCTCTTTGACATTGTTGGTTTAGATGAAGGGACATGTGGGCGGCGGCCCCGGTCGCCGAGGGTTTTAAGGCCTCGGTGGATCGGTAAATTATGCCGTTCCTATATGTCCTCTTACATATCCACAGTAATATGTATTTGTGCAGGAACGGCTCCTTGAAGCCGGCCATGCTGCTCGGGTTTTCCCCCGGGCGATTTGGTCGGACATTAACTTGAGAGTTTGATTCTGGCTCAGAACGAACGCTGGCGGCATGCCTAACACATGCAAGTCGAACGAGACCTTCGGGTCTAGTGGCGCACGGGTGCGTAACGCGTGGGAATCTGCCCT
>JAQGLH010000037.1 GCA_028293005.1 Alphaproteobacteria bacterium | reverse complement strand
CGCGGCTCTCACCCTGCCCGCCCGTGGCGATGATCATGACGTCGCGGCGCGGCAGCCGCATCGCCTCGTCGAAGTCGACCGTTTCGGGGAAATCCTGAAGATAGCCGACGCTCTTCGCGACGCGCAGGATGCGGTCTAGCGAGCGGCCGGCGACGCAAACGGTGCGGTTGGTATCCTTTGCGACCTGGCCGAGCGTCTGGAGGCGCGCGGCGTTCGAGGCGAAGGTGGTGATCAGCACGCGCCCCTCGGCGGCCGCGACCACCGCGTCGAGGCCCTCGCGGACCGTCGCCTCGGATCCGGACGCCTCCTCGTTGAAGACATTGGTCGAATCGCAGACCAGAGCGAGGATGCCCTCGTCGCCGACTGCGGTCAGCTCCGCCGGTGTGCTCGGAGCACCGAGCTGCGGCTCGGCGTCGAGTTTCCAGTCGCCGGTGTGGAACAGCCGGCCGTAGGGCGTGTCGATCACGAGCGCGTTCATTTCCGGGATCGAGTGCGCCAGCGGCAGATAGCGAAGGCCGAACGGCCCAAGCTGGAATTCGCTGGCGAGATCGACGCAATTGAGCGTGACCTCGTTCGACAGCCCCTCCTCCTCGAGCTTGCCAGCGATCAGGCCGGCGGTGAACGGGGTGGCATAGAGCGGCACGCCAAGGTCGGCGGCGAGATAGGGGATCGCGCCGATATGATCCTCGTGACCGTGGGTGAGCACCACCGCGAGCAGATCGTCGCGTCGTTCTTCGATAAAGCTGAGATCGGGGAGGATCAGTTCGACGCCGGGGTAAGCGGGATCGGCAAAGGTCATGCCGAGATCGACCATGATCCATTTGCCCTGGCAGCCGTAGAGGTTGACGTTCATGCCGATCTCGCCGGAACCGCCGAGCGAGAGAAAGAGAAGTTCGTTGCCGGGCTTCATGTTGTGGTATCGATCCTTTGATAGAGCAAACCGAGGCCGGTGATCGTCAGATCAGGCTCGATCGCATTGAAAATGTCGCTGTGCGCCGCGAACAACGTCGCGAGGCCGCCGGTCGCGACCACCTTGGTTTGACGCCCGATCTCCTGCGAGATTCGCGCAACGAGGCCCTCGATCATCGCAATATAGCCCCAGTAGATTCCCGAATGCATCGCCTCCTGCGTGCTGCGGCCGATCACGCTCGACCCGGGCGCTGGCGCCTCGATCGCGATCCGGGGGAGCTGGGCTGCCGCAGCAACAAGCGCGTCGAGCGACAAATTGTTCCCCGGCGCGATGACCCCACCCTTGTAAGTGCCGCTATAGTCGACGACGTCGAACGTTGTCGCGGTGCCAAAATCGACCACGATCAGATCGCCCGGATGGGCATCGTGCGCGGCGATCGCATTCACCACGCGATCGGTGCCGACGCTCTCGGGCTCGCTGATGTCGATCGCAATCCCATATTCGACCGGCGCGCGGCCGGCGATCAGCGCCTGCACGCCGAAATATTTGCTCGCGAGCACCTCCAAATTGTGCAGAGCGCGCGGCACGACCGTAGCGATGATCACGGCGTCGACATCGTTTTTGCTCAACCCCTCGAGCGCAAGCAATTGATGGAGCCAGACTGCATATTCGTCGGCGGTGCGGCGCGGATCGGTGGCAATGCGCCAGCGGGCGCGGATCGCGCGGCCGTCCAGCACGGCGAAGACGACGTTGGTATTTCCGGCATCGATGGCGAGGAGCATGGCTCGGGCTTTCAGATCAGGAAAACATCACCGGCGTGAATGACATGCGTCGATCCATCCGCCAAGCGAAGCCGCAGCGCGCCGGCGTCGTCGAGACCGTCGAACAGGCCGTCGAGCGAGACGCCGCCGGCGTCGGTGGTCGAAAGCGCGGTGCCCCGCGGATGCGCCTTTTCGAGCCAGCGGGCGCGCACCGGCGCGAAGCCCTCGCTGCGCCAGCGCGACAGCCAGCCGGCAAAGCTCGCGGCGAGGTCGAGCAGCACAATTGCGGGATCGGCGGCCGAGCCATTGAGCGCCTTGAGGCTGGTCGCCGGTCGCACCGTGTCGCCGGGGTGCTCGGCGAGGTTGACGCCGAAGCCGATGATCACCGCGTCGCGGCTCCGCTCGAGCAGGATGCCCGAGAGCTTGGCATCCCCGGCAAGCAGATCGTTGGGCCACTTGATGCGGATCTCGGCACTGCCGGCATGCGCCTGGACGACTTCGTGCAGCGCAACCGCGGCCACCAAAGCAAGCGTCGCGGCCGGTGGATCGGCCCGCTGCAGCCGCACCAAGGTGCTGGCGTAGAGATTGCCTGCGGGCGATTGCCAGGCCCGGCCGTGGCGGCCGCGGCCGCCGGTCTGACGCTCGGCGCGAAGCCAACAGCCCTCCGCGGCCCCCTGTTCGGCAAGCTTCGCGAGATCGTCGTTGGTAGAGCCAGTCTCAGGGACTGTGCGGATCAGGACCGGTCGCTCTTCATCAAAAGAGCGATCCGGCGGCATTCCGGGTCATCGCATCGAGCGGCGAGATGAGGAAATAGCCGAGCGGCGAGACGAACAAGGCGGCAGCGGCGATCAGCAGGCCTTCGGTTACCGCGCGGCTGCGCTCGAACGCGGGCGCGGGATCGTCGAAATACATCACCTTGATGATCTTCAGATAATAATAAGCGCCGATCACCGACGTGGCGATGCCGACCGCGGCAAGCCAGGTCAGACCCGCCTCGACCGCCGCATTGAACACGAAGAACTTCGGCCAGAAGCCCATCAGCGGTGGAATGCCGGCGAGGCTGAACATGAACAACGCCATCGCCGCGGCGAGTAACGGCCGCGTCCGTGACAGGCCGGAGAGCGAGGCGATCGTCTCGACCGGCCTGCCCTCGGCGTCGCGCATGCGCAGAACGACCAGGAACGAACCCAGCGTCATCACGACATAGACCGCCATGTAGAACAGAACCGACGCAACGCCGGCGCGGCTTGCGGCGGCAAGCCCGATCAGCGCGAAGCCGACGTTGTTGATCGAGCTATAAGCGAGCAGTCGCTTGATGTTGGCCTGGCCGATGGCGGCGACGCCGCCGAGCACGGTCGAGGCGAGCGCCATGAAAATGACGATCTGACGCCATTCGAACGTCGCCGGGCCCATCGCCGAGATGACGACGCGGGTGAGCAGCGCCATCGCGGCGACCTTCGGCGCGCTGGCGAAGAAAGCCGCGACCGGCGTCGGCGCGCCTTCGTAGACGTCCGGCGTC
>JAQGLH010000031.1 GCA_028293005.1 Alphaproteobacteria bacterium | reverse complement strand
GCACATCCTGCAGGACACGCAAGCGAGCCTCACCGAGCAATACCGCGCGCTGATCGCCACCGAGGGCGTCGAGGTCACCTTTACCGACGATGGCATCAGGGCGATCGCGCGGATCGCCGCCGAGGTGAACAGCCAGATCGAGAATATCGGCGCCCGCCGGCTGCAGACGGTGATGGAAAAACTGCTCGAGGACATCAGCTTCGACGCCGAGGAGCGCAAGGGCGAGACGATCACGATCGACGGCGCGTTCGTCGACCGGCAGCTCGCCGCCGTCGCGCGCAACACCGATCTCAGCAAGTACGTGCTGTAAAGCTCCCCCGTTTACGGACGGAGTGGTTCTTCAGAACGGCAGCTTGACGCCGACCTGCGCGCCGCTCCGGACGCCGCCGTTCGGACGCGAATTGCCGATCCGCGCACCGCCGTAGATGCTGGGCTTGCGGTTCGCCGTCCTGGCGACCGGCTTGCGCACACCGGCCTTCCGGCCCCCCGGCGTTGCTGCCGGGCCCGCAAGCGTCCACTTGGTCGGAATGACTTCCGCCGTCGGCGCTGCGGCCCCGGTTTGCTCGCGTGCCACGCTTGGCTCCGCCGCGGCGGCGGAAGCCGCGATCACGGGCGACGCGAGGACGAGAAATAGCGTTCTGCTCATTGGCTTTCCCTGCATCGGCCCTTGCATCGGCGATTTCGACTCTGCGCGTGGCCGGTGGATTTAACACGAAAGGGGCTCGGTGGGCGATCCCGCAAGTGCTGCGGCGGGACACGTCCCTCGCCGCCGCGCCGTCTCGGGCCTTGATCAACCGGCGCGCACGGGCCACATGGGACTCATGCTGATCGAGACCGAAACCACGCCCAATCCGGCGACGCTTAAATTCCTGCCCGGCCAAACTGTCCTGGCGAGCGGGACTCGCGACTTTGCAACCCCCGAAGAGGCGGAAGCTTCGCCGCTCGCCAATGCGATCTTTTCGACCGGCGACGTCGACGGCGTCTTCTTCGGACGCGACTTCATCTCGGTGACTGCCGCACCTGGCGTCGAATGGACTCACCTCAAGCCGCAGGTCTTGTCAGTGCTGCTCGATCATTTCTCGAGCGGCGCGCCGTTGTTCACGGCGGCGAGCGCGGCGGGGATCGGTGTCCCGGCCGCCGAAGAGTTCGAGGACGATCCCGAAGATGCCGACATCGTCGCGCAGATCCGCGAGCTGATCGAGACACGCGTGCGGCCCGCGGTCGCCCAGGATGGCGGCGACATCGCCTATCGCGGCTTCAGGGAGGGCACTGTCTATCTCGCGATGCACGGCGCCTGCTCGGGCTGCCCGTCGTCCGCGATGACGCTCAAGCAGGGCATCGAAGGCCTTCTCAAACATTATGTGCCCGAGGTCGAATCCGTGGAAGCGGTGTGAACCAGTTGCTGCGCCCGTCTAAATGACTGGGGGCTAAATGACTGGCGGGCTAAATGACTGGCGGCCTCGCTGACTGGCCAAGTCGCTGACTGCCAACTCGCTGACTGGCCGGCGATGATATCCAAGCCGCGCTTCAGGGCGCGAGCCGGCGCAGATACTAAGACTGTAGGATCCCCTTTTCGATGCTGCTCGCGATCGACAGCGCCACTGCCGCCTGCTCAATAGCCTTGATCGACGGAGATCGGCTGGTCGACGAAGCGCATGCGCTGGTCGGCCGCGGCCACGCCGAACATTTGCTGCCGATGATCGAGCGCCTGCTGGGCGATCGGCGGCCGACCGCGATCGTCGTCGATTGCGGGCCCGGTAGCTTTACGGGATTGCGCGTCGGGCTTGCCGCGGCACACGGGCTGGCGATCGGCTGGCGCATACCCCTTTCGGGCTTCAGCTCCTTGGCGGTGATCGCCGCTGCGGCCCAAGTGCGCGATTTTGGGGCCGGCGAAGTTGCGGAGGATCAAGTGGCGGTTGCGCTCCACGGCGGACATGGGCAAATCTTCGTGCAGACCTATGACCGTGAACCCCTCGCCGCCAGAGACGAGCTGCGCTCGCTTGCCCCAGAGGCTGCGGCAACGATCATATCGGCGCGCTTGGTGATCGGCTCCGGCGCACAAGCGCTCGTCGCGGCGAGAGGGAGCGGCGAAGCCGTCGACGCGCTTCCACGTGCCGCCGACGTGCGGCTGCTCCCGATAGCGTTGCGCAGCATGCCGCCGCGGCCGCTCTATGGTCGCGCGCCCGATGCGAGGCCGCCGATTGCGCCGCCGATTGCAACGCCCGCGGCATGAGCAAGACCCGGCAGATCACGCTTTGCGAGGGCGCCGTGTCGGACCTCGATGCGGTGATGGTTGTCATGCGCGACAGCTTCGACCCGGCGTTCGGCGAGGCATGGACGGCGCCGCAATGTTCGGGCTTGCTGCCGATGCCCGGGGTATGGCTGACCTTGGCACGAGACGAGGGCGAGGGCGAGGTGATCGGCTTCGCGCTCGGTCGACTGGTGATTCGCGAAGCGGAGCTTCTGCTGCTTGCCGTCCGCAGCGACCGGCAGGGCGAAGGCATTGGCATCTTGCTGGTCGACGGTTTCACCGTTAACGCGCTACGGCGCGGCGCCGACCGGATGCACCTCGAAGTCCGCGATGGAAATCATGCGGTTAACCTATACAAACGTGCCGGCTTCCACGAAGTCGGCCGCCGCAAAAGTTATTACAGAGGGCCCGACGGTAAAGTGTACGATGCGCTAACGCTGTCGAAAGATGCAAAAAACAACGCGCAGTAGCAGAATTTCTCTTGTAAATTGCACCGGATCGGACCATTCGCGGCGCAGGAGCAATCCCCCTCCCCATCACAAACCGATAGAGCTTCACATGGAAAACACCGAAAACCTGGACGAGACCTTGATCACTCTTACTGCGGACATCGTGTCGGCGCATGTCAGCAACAATAGTGTCGCGGTCAATGATCTCCCGGTTCTTATTCAGAATGTCCATAGCGCGCTGACTGGCCTGGGCGGCCGCTCCGAGGAGCCCGAGGTCAAGCAGGAACCGGCTGTTTCGGTCCGGTCGTCGATCAAGCCCGACTATATCGTCTGCCTCGAAGACGGCAAAAAGCTGAAGATGCTCAAGCGGCACCTGATGACCCATTATCAGATGACCCCGGACGAATATCGCCAGAAGTGGGGCCTCAATTCGGACTATCCGATGGTTGCCCCCAATTATGCCGAGCAGCGCCGTTCGCTGGCCAAGAAGATCGGCCTCGGCACCAAGCGCCGTCGGACTCCGAAGAAGTAGCAAGCGAGCCCAATTTGGGCTCCGCTCCGCTTTGAAATCCATCCCCTATGGTCTAAGGCCTGACGCTGCATGACCCGCAGGATCGATATCGAAGCGCTTTGCCACGAGAAGGGCCTCCGCATCACCGAGCAGCGCCGCGTCATCGCGCGCGTGCTCTCCGAGGCGGAGGACCATCCCGACGTCGAGGCGCTCCACGAGCGTGCAGCCGCGATCGACAGCGGGATCTCGATCGCCACCGTCTACCGGACGGTTCGCCTGTTCGAGGAAGCTGGCATTTTGGAGCGCCACGACTTCGGCGATGGCCGCGCGCGCTACGAGGCCGCGGCCGAGGTGCATCACGACCATCTGATCGATGTCGTCACCGGCAACGTGATCGAGTTCGTCGACGACGACCTCGAAACCCTCCAGCGGCGCATTGCCGAGAAGCTCGGCTTCAGGCTCGTCGACCACCGCATGGAATTGTACGGCGTCGCGCTCGATCGCAAGAAATAGGCTGCATGGCCGCTTGACGGCTCTCTCCTCTCCTTCCGCTGGCAGGAGGGGCAAGGGGTCGAACTTGCGAGCGCCTGTCCACCCGCTTTGCCGCGTCCTGGTTGGTCCGGGGAACGAATCGGCGGCGAACTCCCTCTCGCAGGCTGGAGAGGGACCTCGATGCGGCGGATAAGGATGAAAGCCGCCCTTCGCGTGCTTGCGATCGTCGCCGGTATGATCGCATGCTTGGCCTGCCATTATCTCTGGCTCCTGCTCGGGCGCCGTTCGCCCTGGCCGCGGCGCTTCCTCGCCTGGGTCGGGCGCTTGGCCGGAATGCGCCCGACAGTCGTCGGCGAGCCTCTGCGCAACCATGTCCTGTTCGTCTCCAACCATCTGAGCTGGCTCGACATCATGCTGATCGCCGGCGCGACCGGCTCGGCTTTCGTGTCGAAGGACGACGTCGCGCGCTGGCCTCTGATCGGCTGGCTGGCGCGGCTCAACAACACGGTGTTCGTGGCGCGGACCGATCGCCGCGCAGTCCACCAGCAGGCCGAGGCGCTGCGTACCGCGCTCGCGTCGGGCCAGCCGGTCGCCTTGTTCCCCGAGGGCACGACCGAAGGCGGGCGCGAGGTGCTGCGCTTCCGCGCGAGCCTGCTTGCCGCGGTGATCCCGCCGCCGCCGGGCATCAAGGTCCAGCCGGTGGCGATCGACTATGGCGAAGCGGCGCACGACATCGCCTGGATTGGCCGCGAGGGCGCGGCGGCGAACGCGCTCCGCATCCTCTCGCGCCCAGGCACGACACGGGTGACGCTCCATTTCCTGGCGCCGATCGATCCGTCGGAAATGCCGAGCCGCAAGGCGCTCGCCGACGCCGCGCGCGACGAGATCGTCGCGCAGCTTGATAGCGCGAGGCCCGATGCTTCCGGGGTGGATGCTTCCGCCGATCCGCGCAATCTTCTATAGGCGCCGGATGAACGAGCCCAGGACCTTCCACATCAAATCTTACGGTTGCCAGATGAACGTCTACGACGGCGGGCGCATGGCCGAGCTGCTCGAAGGCGAAGGGATGGCCGCGGCGGAGAGCGACGAAGCCGATCTCGTCGTCCTCAACACCTGCCATATTCGCGAGCGCGCGGCCGAGAAGGTCTATTCGGACATCGGCCGCCTCAAGCGCGAGGACGGGTCGCGGCCGATGATCGCGGTCGCAGGCTGCGTCGCGCAGGCGGAAGGCGCCGAGATCCCGCGCCGCGCGCCGAGCGTCGACATCGTCGTCGGCCCCCAGGCCTATCACCGCCTGCCCGAGCTCGTAGCCGAGGCCGGCGCGGGCGGACGCGCGCTCGACATTGCGCTTGCGGCCGAGACCAAGTTCGGCGCGCTGCCGCCGCGCCGCCGCCAGGGCGCGGCCGCTTTCCTGACCGTGCAGGAAGGCTGCGACAAATTCTGCACTTATTGCGTCGTTCCCTATACGCGCGGCGCCGAGATCTCGCGCCAATGGGGCGCGATCGTCGACGAGGCCAAGGCGCTGATCGACATGGGCGCGCGCGAGATCACGTTGCTCGGCCAGAACGTAAACGCCTGGCGGGGCGAGAATCCGGCGGGGCGCCCCCAAGGACTCGACGGCCTGATCCGCGCGCTCGATGCGCTGCCGGGGCTGGAGCGGATCCGCTACATGACCAGCCACCCCGCGGACATGACCAGTGGCCTGCTCGAGGCGCACCGCGACGTCGCCAAGCTGATGCCGTTCCTCCATTTGCCGGTCCAGTCGGGCAGCGACCGCATCCTCAAGGCGATGAATCGCAGCCACACCGGCGCGAGCTACCGCGCGATCATCGACAAGGTGCGCGAGGCCCGCCCCGACATCGCCGTGTCGGGCGATTTCATCGTCGGCTTTCCCGGCGAGAGCGATGCCGAATTCGAGGACACTCTCAAAATTATCGAGGCGGTGAACTACGCGCAGGCTTACTCGTTCAAATATTCTCCGCGGCCGGGCACTCCCGCCGCCGCGATGGACCAACAGGTGGCACCGAGCCTCATGGATGAGAGATTGCAGCGGCTGCAGGCGCTGATCGAGGCGCAGCAATATGCCTTCAACCAGGCAAGCGTCGGGCTGCGCACGCAGATCCTGATCGAAAAGCACGGCCGCAAGCCGGGACAGATGGTCGGCAAATCGCCGTGGCTGCAATCGGTGCATCTCGCGACCGAGGCTCCGATCGGGACGATGATCGACGTCGAGATCGCCTCCGCCGGCCCGCACAGCCTTGCCGGCGCCGAATTGATGCGAACCGCCGCCTGATGCCCCAGAAACGCGCCGCAGCCCCCGCCGGCCCCCGCGCCAAGCTCGAGATCGAGTTCGATCAACCGCATCTGCTCGGGCCGCTGTTCGGCGAGTTCGATCGCAATCTGGTCGCGATCGAGGATCGCCTCGGCGTCTACATCGCCGCGCGCGGCAACCGCATCCAGATCGAGGGCGAGCCCGAGGCCGCCGCGCGAGCGCGCGACGTGCTGACCGGCCTCTACAATCGGCTCGACCAGGGCCAGGACATCGATGGCGGCGCCGTCGAGGGCGTGATCGCGATGTCCGGACAGCCGGTGCTCGAAGGGATCGTCAACACCGATGTCTCGGAGCCGCCCAAGGTGATGATCCGCACGCGCAAGAAGACGATCGTGCCGCGTTCGAAGACGCAGATCACCTATATGGAGGCGCTCGCGCGCGACGATTTGATCTTCGCGCTTGGGCCGGCCGGAACCGGAAAGACCTATCTCGCGGTCGCGCAGGCGGTGCAGCAACTGATCGGTGGCTCGGTCGACCGTCTGATCCTGTCGCGGCCGGCGGTCGAGGCGGGCGAGCGGCTCGGCTTTCTGCCCGGCGACATGAAGGAGAAGGTCGATCCCTATCTCCGCCCGCTTTACGACGCGCTTTACGACATGCTCCCGACCGAACAGGTCGAGCGGCGCATCGCCAGCGGGGAGATCGAGATCGCGCCGATCGCGTTCATGCGCGGCCGGACGCTCTCCGATGCCTTCATCATCCTCGACGAGGCGCAGAACACCACGCCGCAGCAGATGAAGATGTTCCTGACCCGCTTCGGCATGCGTAGCCGGATGGTGGTGTGCGGCGATCCGCTGCAGATCGATCTGCCCAACCCCGGCATGTCGGGGCTCGCCGACGCGGTCGGCAAGCTCGAAGGCATCGCGAACATCGCGACCGTCCGCTTCGGCAGCGCCGACGTCGTCCGCCACCCGCTCGTCGGCAGGATCGTCGAAGCCTATGAAGGCCCATCGGCATGATCCTGGTGTCCGCATGATCCTGGTGTCGGCATGATCCTGGTCGAAAGCGACAATGACGGAGAGTGGGACAGTCGCACCGACTGGCACGCGCTTGCCGAGAAAGCCGCGCGTGCGGCGATCGCGTCCAGCCGCCACGCCGCGTTGCTCG
Source organism: Alphaproteobacteria bacterium (assembly GCA_028293005.1). The sequence goes on along the minus strand of JAQGLH010000031.1, from coordinate 2,280 downwards.
ACAGCGCGGTCGACGCCGAGATCTCGGTCAAATTCGCCAGCGACATGGTCGTGCAGGCATTGAACGCCGCCTATCGCGCCGCCGACAAGCCGACCAACGTCCTCTCCTTCCCGATGGTCGACTCCGAACTGCTCGATGCTCTGACTGCGGCGGACGGCGGCGACATCTTGCTCGGCGACGTTGTCCTTGCCCACGGCGTCTGCGTGCACGAGGCGGCTGCCAAACGCATCGCGATCGAGGCGCATGCGGCGCATCTGGTTGTGCATGGTGTTCTGCATCTGCTCGGCTATGATCACGAAAGCAGCGACGCCGATGCCGAGGCGATGGAAGAGCTCGAGCAACAGGCGCTGGGGGCGATCGGCGTGTCCGATCCTTATGCGGTGACAGAGGTGCAGACCTAGAAACGATGGCCGACGACAGTACGAACAATGCCCGCGACAACGGGGGCAGCTTCTGGAGCGGTCTCCGCACCTTCCTCTTCGGCGACGACGATTCGACGCTCCGCGATCAGATCGAAGAAGCGATCGAGAGCCACGAGGGCGAAGCCCCGAAGGTCGGCGATCTCTCGCCGGTCGAGCGGCAGATGCTGCGCAACCTCCTCCATTTCGGCGAGCGCACCGTCGATCAGGTGTCGGTGCCACGCGGCGAGATCATCGCGGTGGCGAGCACGATCAGCTTCGACCAGCTGGTCGCCGCCTTCGTCGACGCCGAGCACAGCCGCCTTCCAGTCTATGAGGAGAGCCTCGATCACGTTATCGGCATGGTGCACATCAAGGACGTGTTCCGCCTGACCACGACCGGCGCCGAGCCGCCCGAGGACATCACGACATTGCTGCGCATACCGTTGTACGTGCCCGAATCGATGGGCGTGCTCGACCTGCTCGCGCGGATGCGCGCCGCGCGCGTGCACCTCGCGATCGTTGTCGACGAATTCGGCGGCACCGAGGGGCTGGTCACGATCGAGGATCTCGTCGAGGAGATCGTCGGCGAGATCGAGGATGAGCATGACGAGGAAATGCCCGGCATGCTGATCCCGCTCGAGGACGGCATCTGGGACGCCGACGCCCGCGCCGAGCTCGAGGATGTCGCCGATCTGATCGACGCGCGGCTCGCGATGGTCGAGGAGGATGTCGACACCTTGGGCGGCCTTGCCTTCGTCCTCGCCGGCCACATCCCGCAGCAAGGCGAGATCATCGAGCATCCGAGCGGCTGGCGTCTCGAGGTGCTCGACAGCGACCACCGCAGAGTCAACCGCCTGAGGTTGCACGCGCCGGTCGAGACTGCGCTCGCCAACGGGGAGTAGATGCCTGTTGTCGCTGCTTTCCCCTTCCGCGCGCGAAGGGGAAATACGACCTATTCCGCCGCCAGCAACCTCTCCGCCCCGCCGAGATCCACGCTGACCAGCCGGCTCACGCCCTTCTCGATCATCGTCACCCCGAACAATCGGTGCATGCGGCTCATCGTGACGGCATTGTGAGTGACGATCAGATAGCGGGTGTCGGTCTCGTCGGCCATGCGGTCGAGCAGGTCGCAGAAGCGCTCGATATTGGCGTCGTCGAGCGGCGCGTCGACCTCGTCGAGCACGCAGATCGGCGCCGGGTTGGTCAGGAACAAGGCGAAGATCAAAGCCACCGCGGTCAGCGCCTGCTCGCCGCCCGACAGCAGGGTCAAGGCTGTCAGCCTTTTGCCCGGCGGCTGCGCCATGATCTCGAGCCCGGCCTCGAGCGGGTCGTCCGCTTCGACCAGTTCGAGATGCGCCTGGCCGCCGTCGAACAAGGTCGTGAACAGGCTGCGGAAATGACGGTCGACCGCTTCGAATGCGGTCAGCAGCCGCGCCCGGCCTTCGCGGTTGAGGCTGCCGATCGAGCCGCGCAGGCGATGGGTCGCAAGCCCCAGCTCCTCGCGCTCGGCCTGGCTCGCCGCGCGCACCTCGTCGAGCTCGGCAAGCTCGCGCTCGGCGACCAGGTTGACCGGGCCGATCCGCTCGCGCTCGCCGTTGAGCCGCTCGAGCGCCGATGATTCCGCCGCCACCGGCGCCATGCTCTTCTCGTCGAAGCCCGCCTTTTGCGGCAGCGCGACCGGGGCGCACTCGAACCGCTCGCCGGCGATTCGCGCCATCTCGGCGCGACGGCTTTCCTGATTCTCGTGACGGGCGCTCGCGCCGGCGCGGGTTTCGCGCGCAAGCGTGAGCGCCTCGCCGGCTTCGGCCAGCCTGGCGTCGGCCGATCGCAGCGCGGCCTCGCCCTCGCGCTCGGCTTCGGCCGCGGCTTCGGCGGCGCG
>JAQGLH010000158.1 GCA_028293005.1 Alphaproteobacteria bacterium | reverse complement strand
CGACCAGAGGCACGAGCCGGTCGCGATGCTCATAGCGGACGCCTTCGTCGCGCGCGAACGATACAGCTTGCTCGGCCTCGATGTGAGCCACTGCGTCGGAGATGCCGAGCGCCTCGACCATGCCTGTCCACTGGCGCGGGGTGATGGCCATCAGCATCAGCCTTTTGCCGTCGGCGGTCGTGAAATCGCGTCCGAATGCGCCATAGACCTGATTGCCGAGCCGCGAACGGTTTTCGCCGGTGTCGAGCACCTCGGCGAGCATGCCGAGATTAGCGACGCTCGCGATCGCGATGTCCGACAGCGGCACTCGCACTTCCTGGCCGGCGCCGGTGTCGCGGCGGTGGCGTTCGGCGGCGAGCAAGGCGAAGGCCGCATAAGCGCCGGTCAGCAAATCCCAGCCGGGCAGGACGTGGTTGACCACTTCGTCGCCGAGGCTGGCTGGACCGGTGATCTGCGGATAGCCGACCGCGCAATTGACGGTATAGTCGAGCGCGGGCCCGCCGTCGGCGCGGCCCATTATCCGCACCGTGAGGAGGTCTGGCCGCAGCGCGGCGAGCCGCTCGTGGGCGAGAAACCCGTCGACCGGATAATTGGTGACGAACAAGCCGCCGCGCGGCCCGGGCGCGGTGATCAGCGCGGTCGCAAGCTCGCGTCCGGCGGGACAGCCGAGGTTGAGCGCGATCGACTTCTTGCCCTTGTTGAGTGACTCCCAATAGAGGCTGGCGCCATTCTCCGCGCGCGGCCAGCGCCGGAAATCCGGGCCGCCGCCGATCTGGTCGAAACGGATCACTTCGGCGCCCATCTGCGCGAGGTGCATGCCGCAGCTGGGCGAGGCGACGAACGACGACGCCTCGATCACGCGCATACCGCTGAGCAGGCGGTACATTGCCGATCAGGCCGGCGTCACGCGGGTTCGCCCGGCGCGGCCGGCGATGGCGTCATGCATCGGCGAGGCCGACGATCGCGACCGCGCTGACATTCTGGTTCGGCATGCCGCCGAGATTGTGCGAGAGCGCCAGCACCGGCGGATTGCTGCGCTGCCGCTCGCCCGCCCGGCCGAGCAATTGCAGGTAATTTTCGTAGATCATGCGCAGCCCCGACGCGCCGATCGGGTGGCCGAAGCATTTGAGGCCGCCGTCGATCTGGCAGGGGATCTTGCCGTCGGCGTCGAAGACGCCGTCGAGCACGTCCTTCCAGCCTTCGCCTTCGGGGCTGATGTGGAGATCCTCCATCGTCACCAGCTCTGTGATCGAGAAGCAATCGTGGACCTCCATCAGGCTGATCTGGTCACGCGGGTTGGTCACCCCCGCTTCCTCATAGGCTTTCGTGGCAGCGATGCGGGTGGTGTGGAAATAGCTGCCGTTCCAGCCCGTGCCCTGACTTTCCCAGCCGTTCGAGGTGACGATCTGCAGCGCTTTGACGGTGACGAGATCCTGCTTGCCGAGCGCACGCGCGATCTCGGGCGTGGTGACGATCGCGCAGGCGGCGCCATCCGAGACTCCGCAGCAATCGAACAGCCCCAAAGGCTCGGCGATCATCGGCGCATTGATCACCGTCTCGATGTCGATCTCCTTGCGGAGATGCGCCTTGGGGTTCTTCGCGCCGTTGGCGTGACTCTTCACCGAGACATGCGCCATCGCGCGCTTGAGATCGTCCTTGGAAACCCCATGCTCGTTGCGGTAGGCCGCGGCGAGCTGCGCGAAATTGCCCGGCGCCGAGCCGGTGACGCCGATCATGTCGAACGTCGAGCCGCGGGTGCGCACCGGCAGGCCGCCATAGCCCGTGTCCTTGAGCTTCTCGACGCCGAGCGCGAGCGCGATGTCGGCCGCGCCCGATGCGACCGCGTAGACTGCGCCGCGGAACGCCTCGGTGCCGCTCGCGCAATAATTCTCGACCTTGGTCACGCCGATGTTGGGCAGGCGAAGCGCGGTCGCGAGCGGGATGCCCGATGGTCCGATGTTGACCGCGTCGAATGCGACGCTGAGCCAGGCGGCGTCGATCTGCGAGGTGTCGATGCCGGCGTCGGCGATCGCCTCCTCATAGGCTTCGACGGTGAGCTGCTCGGCGTCCTTGTCCCAGCGTTCGCCGAACTTCGCGCAACCCATGCCCAGGATTGCGACCTTGTCCCTGATGCCTCTAGCCATCGGATTTCTCCTTCGCAGCCGGTTGCCGGACCGGCACTGCTTTCCAGAAATATTTGATGAAGTCGCGCATCTCGTCGACCGCCTTGATGCGGAACATCATCTTCATCGGGCAGCCCACCTCGACGCCTTCGCCGTCGACATCGGTGAATTCCGCGAACATGCGTCCACCTCCGTCGAAATCGATCATGCCATAATATTGCGGCGGCGCCGGCGAATAGGTCAGGCTGTCGGCGGTGTAGGTGACGATCCGTGCCGGCTTGTCGGCGAGCGGATAATCCTCCTGCGTGCCGACGGCGCGGTCATTCGGATTGACGCTGACCTCCGAGCGCGGGAACTGGACCGTGCCGGTCTTGGTGCAGCGGCCGCCGACCAGTCCAAGCACCGCCTTGCGGTTGCGGAACAGGGTGGTGCCGGGCTGCTTTTGATCGGCCTCGGCGCGCATTCCCCGGTCGAGGTCGAGGAGGCCGCGGTGGAACAGAAAGCGCAGATAATTGTCGTCGGCCTTGCCGAGCGCAAGCGCGCCGGCAACGCCTTCGCGCTTCGGCAATTGAGCGATCGTGTCGGTGGTCTCGAACAGCAAGACGTCGCAGCCCTGGCCGAAGCCGACGACCATGATCGTCTCGCCCGGCTTGGCCTGCTCGAGCTCAGCAACGAGCATCAGCAAAGGATGCGCGACGCCGCTGTCGCCGAGCTTCTGCGCGAGCGTGTCGGCGACCGCCTCGGCGCGCACGCCGAGTTTCTTGGCCAAGCCCTCGGGCACGCCGCGCGCCGCGATCGGGATCAGCAGCCGGTCGATGCTGGCGGGTTCGACGCCGAGCTTCTCGATCGCCTCGGCGACCGCGCCGGCGAGGATCTTGGTGTAGCCCTCGTCGCGGATCCAGCGGCTTTCCCAGCTATAGTCGAAATCGGCGCCGGCGGCGCGAAAATGGTCGACGAAGTCGATCGTCATGCTGTGCGAGCCGAGGAAGCGGGCGATCGGATCGCCAGCGCCAACCAGCAGCCCCGCCGCGGCGTCGCCCTGGATGAGCTCGCCTTCGGACGCCGGCCGTGCCTTGCGCAATTCGGAGGCGAGGCAGAGTTGCGTTGCGCCGGTGGCAGCGGCGCCGTTCAGCGCCTGGATCAGCGAGGACGTGCCGGCACGCTGGCTGCCGGCAACATCGAGCGCGGCGATGCCGTCGCGCAGCGTGAGCGCTTCCTTGACGATGCCGGCGTTGAGCCGGTCGGCGAACGGATGGGTGGTCGAGGCGAGCGAGAGGGCAGTAATGCTCGCGCGATCAATCCCGGTCAGGCAGTCGCGCGCGGCCTCGACCGCCATCGTGACGCTGTCCTCGTCCCAATTGGCAATCGCGCGCTCGCCCTTGGCCAAGCCCTTGAGGCCACCGGCGAACCAGGCGTTGGCGGCGAAGATCGCCGAGCGCTGCAGGCGCAGGCGCGGGATATAGGCGCCGTAGGCGAGAATGCCGCTGTTACCATTCATGGTGTGGCCAGCTCCGCATAGCCGTTGTTGAGAACCAGGACGCCGCGCTCTTCGGCGGTGGCGCGAAACGCCGCGCGCGAAATAGCATCGCCATTGCCATTCTCGCGCCAGATCTCGACCTTGATCGTCTCTCCGGGGAAGACCGGGCTCGAGAAGCGCACGTCCATCCGCCTCATCCGCGCCGGATCGTTGCCGCACAAGGCGGCGAGGAGCGCACGTCCGGCGACGCCATAGGTGCAAAGGCCGTGCAGGATCGGGCGCGGGAAGCCCGCCGCCGCGGCGACCGCAGGATCGGCGTGGAGCGGATTATAGTCGCCGGAAAGGCGGTAGATCAGCGCTTGGTTTTCCGCAGTGGACAGCGTGACGACATGATCGGGCGCGCGATCGGCCGGAACCGGGTGGGGGCGGGGAGCGCCCTCGGATTGGCCACCGAAGCCGCCGTCGCCGCGCAGGAACAAAGTGTTGCGCACAGTGGCGAGATGCGTGCCCGAGGCATCCTCGATGCGCCGCGAGCTCAGCACGATCGCGCCCTTGTCTGCGCCCTTGTCGTAGATCGCGTCGATCGTGGTGCGTCCGATCAGATCGCCTTCGACCGGCAGCGGCCCGGCGAGCTCGACCGAAGTCTCGCCATGGAGGATCTTCTTCCAGTCGATGCCATAGGCCGGATTGCGCCAGAAAAAGCCCGGGTAGGCGAGCACGACCGCCATCGTCGGCAGCGCCTGCAAGCCATCTTCGTAGAGGAAGCGCAAATCGTCGGCACCGACGCCGAGCGCATAAAGGATCGTGTCGCGCACGGTGAAGCTGTGCCGCGTCTCCTGCGGCGGCAGGCTTAACAGGCGTTGGGGATCGAGCGGCATTTCAAACCGGATCCCAGCCGAAAATATCGGCGGAGCGCTGGAGCGGGTGGAAGCTCGGCTTGAGCGCGGGCAGCAGCTCGCTCGCGATCGTCTCGGCGGTCCAGCCGTCGGAACGGTGCACCGAACGGATCGGGCGCGGCACGCTGAACAGGAATATCTCGTTCTTGCGTACCGCGAAGATCTGTCCGCTGACCTCCTTCGACGCATCGCTGGCAAGGAAGGCCACGAGCGGC
>JAQGLH010000003.1 GCA_028293005.1 Alphaproteobacteria bacterium | reverse complement strand
TGGCGGCGACCCGAAGCGGCATGCACTATGCTGTGAGCGGCTTTGCGGCGGATCCCGATCGTGCAAGGATCGAAAAGGTCGTCCACGATTATATCCTAGCGCATCCCGAAATCATCCCGGAGGCGATGAAGCGCCTGCAGGAGGGCGAAATCGCCAAGGCGGTCGAGGCGCACCGTGCGCGCTTCGAGACGCCGTTCGCGGGCGCTTGGGCGGGAGCGGAGAAGGGCGACGTCGTGCTCGTCGAATTCTTCGATTATGCCTGCGGCTTCTGCCGCGCGTCGAATCCCGACATCGCGCGCCTCCTGAAGGAGGACAAGGATCTCAAGGTGGTGTGGCGCGAGCTTCCGGTGCTTGGCGAGGACAGCATCGCTGCCGCCCAGGCAAGCCTCGCCGCCGCCAAACAAGGCCGCTTCCGCGCCTTCCACGACCGCCTGTTCGCCGCCGGCCAGCCCGATCGCGCGGCGGTCGCCGCGGCCCAGACCGCGGTCGGCGTGACGGCCGCCCCTTCGCCCGAATTCCAGCGCGAGATCGAGCAGAATCTGGAGCTGGCGCGCGCGGTCAACGCCACCGGCACTCCGACCTTCGTGATCGGCGCCCGCGTGATCCAGGGCGCAGTCGGCTACCAGGCCCTCAAGGACGCGATCGCCGAGGCGCGGAAGCGAAGCTGACCTCAGTTCCTCCCCGGGGAACCGGCGGAGGAATTAGGTGCCCTTGAACCCCTGCGCGACGACGTACCATTCGGACGAGCCTTTGCGACTGGCCGGGGGCTTGGCGTGCTTGACGGTAGTGAAGCGGCGCTTGAGCTCGGCGACGAGCGCGGCATCGGCGCCGCCGGCGAGCACCTTCGCGACGAACGTGCCGCCCGGCCTCAGCACCTCGGTCGCGAACAGCAGAGCGGCCTCGACCAGCCCCATCGTGCGCAGATGGTCGGTCTGCGGGTGGCCGACGGTGTTCGCGGCCATATCGGAGACGATGAGATCAGCCGGTCCGTCCAAAGCCTCGGCAAGCCTCGCCGGCGCCTCCTCCGCCATGAAATCCATCTGCAGGATGGTCGCGCCTTCGATCGGATCGGTGGGCAGCAGGTCGATGCCGACCACATGCGCTTGCGGAACCTGGTGCCGTACCACCTGCGTCCAGCCCCCTGGCGCGATGCCGAGGTCGATGACTCGCTTGGCGCCCTTCAGGAAGCCAAATCTTTCGTCGAGCTCGATCAATTTGTAGGCGGCGCGCGAGCGATAGCCTTCGGCCTTGGCGCGCTTGACATAGGGGTCGTTGAGCTGGCGCTCGAGCCAGCGCGTCGAGCCGACCTTGCGGCCTTTGGCGGTCTTGACGCGCGTCCTAAGCCCGGAATTCTTCATACTGGTCATGTTGGATGCCCGTCCCGAGCCATCAATGAGCGCAATATGCCCTCCCTGATCCCGCGATCGGCGACGCCTAAGGTCTTCGCCGGCCAGATGTCCATGATCGCTTCGAGGATCGCGCAGCCGGCGACGACCAGGTCAGCGCGCTCGCTGCCGATGCAGGGAAGCTCGGCGCGTTCGGCGGCCGACATGCGCGACAGCATCTGGCTGATGTCGCGCATCGCCTCGGCAGAGACCATCAATCCATCGACCGCGCGGCGGTCATAGCTCGGCAGCGCGAGGTGGACGCTGGCCAGCGTCGTGACGGTGCCGCTGGTTCCCATCAGCCGGAGATTGTCCTTGGTCGCGGGAAGCTGTTCGGCAAAGCGGCGGAACGAATGGCGCGCGCGCTCGCGCATCCGCACATAGGCGGCCATCCGTTCGTCGGGATCGGCGAAGTCGCGGCCCTCGCTTTCGGTCAGCGAGACGACTCCCCATGGCGCGCTCCACCAGCTCTTGATCTTCGGTGTCGTGCCGTCGGTGTCGATCACCACCAGCTCGGTCGATCCGCCGCCGATGTCGAAGATCAGCGCAGGCCCGTCGCCGGGTTCGAGCAGCCGGTGGCAGCCGAGCATCGCCAGCCGCGCTTCCTCCTCGGTCGAGATGATGTCGAGCGCGATTCCGGTCTCGCGGTGGACGCGGTCGACGAACTCGCGGCCATTCTCGGCGCGGCGGCAGGCTTCGGTCGCAACCGAACGAGCGAGCGATACCCGGCGCCGGCGCAACTTGTCGGCACAGACCGACAGCGCGGCCAGCGCGCGGTCGATCGCCGCATCGCTGATCCTGCCGCTCATCGCCAGCCCTTCGCCGAGCCGGACGACGCGCGAGAAGGCGTCGACGACGACGAAACCGTCGTCCGACGGGCGCGCGACCAGCAGACGGCAATTGTTGGTGCCGAGATCGAGCGCGCCATAGGTGTGGTTGGGCGGCTGCCGCTTGCGCGGAATCTGGGCCGCATCGGGCCGCCGAACATCCGGCGGGGGCGGCACACTGGCGGCATTTTGCGCCATGGCCATGTACTCTTATGTTTTCCTACGGACGGCCACTGCCGCCCTGACTTGGCACCAAGCTACATCGGCTGCCGCTTTTCAGCAAGGCCGGCGCCGTTGACAGCTTCCGGGCCACTGCCTATCTCCCGCGACCTCGCTGCCCCGTCGTCTAATGGTAAGACTACGGACTCTGAATCCGTCAATCGAGGTTCGAATCCTCGCGGGGCATCCAGCCATCTCGTGATACTTCGCGCATCGGCCTCGCGCGCGACCCGTCTCCCCGCTGCCTGCCAGATCAGTGCGGCGCGATCAGCCTGTATCCCACTCCCGGCTCGTTGATCAGCAGCCGCGGGCTCGACGGAAGCCTCTCGAGCTTCTGGCGGAGCGCGCGCATCACCACGCGCAGATACTCGGTCTGCTCGGCGTGCGTGGAAACCAGCCTGGCAGCGCATCTATACGGCGGCTTCCTCCTTCACGCGCACCGCAATTGCCTTTTTCCGGCACAAGCCGCAGCCAGGATGCGTTGAGCAGCTCGGAGGCGTCGATGCGTAAATCGTGGGTGGTGATGATGGTGGCGACAGCGGGGTGCGCGGCGCCCATGGCAACGATTTCGAACGAACCTACGCCTGTCGCGGGGCAGGACGCCGGGGCGAATTATGACCTCGAAGCGCAACGCGCGAAGATCGTTCGGATCGACATGAACCCCGACACGAGCTTCCTCAATGCCGAGGAGCGCCAAATCGTCAACGACCTGATTCAAGCGGCGGATCTGATGAGTCAGATCTATCTGCGGCAGGTCTATGCCGACAATCCGCGTCTTCGCGCCGAGATCGCCGCGAGCAACGATCCGCGGAAGGCTGCGCTGCTCGACATGTTCGATCTCCACTTCGGCGTGTGGGACACGCTCGCCGAGAACCGGCCTTTCTACGGCAACCGGCCGCTCCCCGCCGGAGCGGGCTTCTACCCGGTGGACCTGACCCGCGAGGAGCTCGACACCTATGTCGCCGCGCATCCCGAGCAGAGGCAGGCGCTGCTCAGTCCCTATACGGTGGTCAAACGGCAAGGCGATCGGCTGGTCGCCATTCCCTACAGCCAGGAATATCGGCAGTGGCTCGTTCCGGCGGCCGCGCTGCTGCGCAAGGCTGCGGCGACCACCAGCAACGCCAGCCTGAAGCGGTTCCTGAGCCTTCGTGCCGACGCCTTCCTCAACGACGATTATTACGAATCGGAACTGGCTTGGATGGACGTCGCGGGAACGCCGATCGAGGTCGCGATCGGACCGTATGAAGTCTACACCGACCGCCTCTACGGCGCGAAGACCGCATTCGAGGCGTTCGTCACGCTTCAGGATCCCAAGCAAAGCGCAGATCTCGCCCGCTACAAGCAGCATCTCCGCGACATGGAGGCCAACCTCCCGGTCGAGGAACGCTACAAGAATTTCCAGCGCGGTTTCGCCTCGCCGATCCTGGTCGCCGAGCAGGTCCACGGCGGCGGCGACAATGTGCCGGGCGTCCAGACGGTCGCGTTCAACCTTCCCAACGACGAGCGCGTGCGTGAGGCGAAAGGCGCGAAGAAGGT
>JAQGLH010000408.1 GCA_028293005.1 Alphaproteobacteria bacterium | reverse complement strand
GAAGCCGTTGCGCAACTGAAATCCGATCACTTGATCGCGGAATTTTCCCTCGCGAACCTGGGTGAGATAGTCGGCGGGGCCCGACACCTTCGATTTGACCCGGGCATAGCCGGGCATGCGGCCGCCGAACACGATGCCGCGCAGCTCGAGCCGTTCGGCAAGCGCCCGGCGTGCATCGTAGAGGCGCTTGCCGATGCGAAGGCCCCGCTGGCGCTCGTCGACAGCCATCTCGATGCCATACAGCCAGTCGCCGGTCGGATCATGGCGGCTCCCGAAGCCGTTGCCGGTGATCGTCGCCCAATCGTGTGGCGCAAGCGCGATCGCCTCGTCGATCCGCGACGAGGCGCAATAACCAACGATCGCGCCCTCGAGCACGGCGACGAACTGCCCTTCCGGGAAATTATTGATCTGGCCGCTAATCTGCCCGAGGCTGTAATTCTCGATCCCCGGATAGGCGCGACTGATCAGCGCGAGAATTCCCGCGACATCCGCCGGAACAGCGGCGCGCACCTCCAGCGTGGCTGGGGTCTGAGCCATTATTACGCTCCTGCTTCAACTGACGTGGAAATGTGGCGTCCGGTTATTTCCGGTTCTTTCGCGCCGCGTAGCGGGCGTCGCGGGCGGCCTTGCGCTCCGCCTCGGTCGGAGGCGTCGGAGCGACTGCCGCCTTTGCCGCCGCTGCCGCCGCTTTCTCGACCTTGAGAGCCGCTTCCGCCGCTTGCTTCGCGGCGCGCTTTTCTGCCTGGGCCGCTTCGCGCTTCAGGCGCGCTGCCTCGCGCTCGGCGACGATCTTCTCATCGACCGGCAGCTTGGAACGCAGTTGCTCCAAAGCTTTCTTCTTCGCCTCTGAAGCGGCGCTGACCCGATCCTGGAAGGACGGATCCTTGTATGACTTCATGCTCGCAATATTCCTGTGTGAGTTGACTATGGTGATGCGGCCGTGCCTGGCCGCAGGACGCCCGAGGAGCTACTTGGTCGCGATCTGGCTTGCGTCGGCGCCATATTGCTCCTTGGCGTGAGCGCGGGCCGCGGTCGCCGTCTTGAATGTCTCTTCCTGCAAGGTCGAGGTCACGATCGGATAATGCTGGGAATTATAGCGCGTTTCGCGCACGGTGATGCGGAAATGGCCTTCTTCGTCCTTGTTGATCAGGAACGGACGGACGGGGACTCTCGACATAGCTTTTTCCAATTCGGTAGGAGCAGGCCTGCATCGCAGACCAGCTCGGGTTAGGCGGCTTGCAGGTTTATCGCGGAAGTCTTCCCGCCCGCGTCGGTCGCGAGCTCGTAGCTGACCCGTTGGTCCTTGTTCAGGCCGGGCAGCCCGGCGGCCTCCACGGCGGACACATGGACGAAGGTATCCGCGCCGCCAGCTTCGTTGGAGATGAAGCCGTAGCCTCGGTCGTAGTTGAAAAACTTGACGGTGCCGACGGTCATGTCCGAACCCTTCCACGTAAATTGGTGTTCCGCGCGCCTGGCGCAGCGGAGCCATGAAGCGTGTAAGGGAAGAGGGGCGCAGGGCCGTCAAATTCCGTCGCAGCGACGTCAGCCTTACCCATGTAGGGAAAAGGTCGCTAATTTGCAACGAGTGAGGCAAGAGCGACCTCTCTCGGCTGTTTTGCTTGTGACTTCGCGCAAGCGCATCCGATAGAGAGGCCTGGCTATCGCCGCCATGGGGGTTGAAAAATGAATGAACGGCCACGGTTGCTCGAACGCGCATTCGAACTGGCGAGAACCGGCAATTGCCGTACTGTCGATGAGCTGCGCTCCGAGCTCAAGCGCGAGGGGTTCGACAACAATACAATCCTTTCGAACATCGCGGGTCCTGCGATCAGAAAGCAATTGGCCGCGCTGATCGCCGCCCGATCCGACTAGATTCGTTCCAGTCAGGTTGAACCGCCTCCGTGTCACGCGCCTTCTCGCGCTTCACCGCGGTTCACCGACCATGACGATGATCTTGCCGGCGGCCGTCGCGAACGCCGGGCGACGAGGCGACGCGCGACATCGGCGCCATCAGCACGCGATCGCGCAGGGCTCTATCACGCCATCAGCGCCGCAATCGGGTTGCCGGTCTGCTCCGGCCCGAGCGCCAGATAACCGCCGTCGACGGGCAACTCCGCGCCGGTCACGAAGCGCGCGGCGGCCGAGCACAGGAAGAGGACGGCACCTGCGATCTCCTCGGCATCGGCGATGCGCCCCGGCATGTGGAACGGCCCGCCGACTCTGTCGGCCTTGGCGCGGTCGTTGCCGCTGAGCGCGCTGATCACGTTGGACCAAGTCCAGCCCGGCGCGACGGCATTCACCCTGACGCCCAGAGGCGCGAACTCCAGCGCCTGGCTGCGGGTCAACTGAGCCACCGCCGCCTTGATCGCCGGATAGACGAAACGCCCCGCTTGCGCGCGATGCGCGCTGATGCTCGAGAAGTTGACGATGGCTCCGCCACGGGCGGCGAGCTCGTCGCGCAGCCTGTGGGCGAAGACGGCGCCGCCCACGAGGCCGATATCGAGCGCCTTCAGCCAAGTCTCGCGCGGGGTCGCCAAGCCATCGTCGAGGTACGACGTCGTGACATTGATCAGGAAATCGATCCGCTCGAAGCGGGTCAGGGCCTGCTTTATGCAGCGGTCAATGGCGGCGTCGTCGGTCACGTCCGTCTCGACGAACAAGGCGTTCGCGCCGCAACGTTGCACGGCGGCCTCACCGCCCGGCACGTCGATGTCGGCGATCACGACATTGCAGCCCTGCTCGGCAAAGGCGACCGCAATCTCGGCACCGATCAGGGTCGCACCGCCGGCAAGCAGGGCCGTCTTGCCGGCCAATCCCTCATATCGTGTCATCTACGATGCTCCGTTTCAGCGTCAGCGCGCATTTGGAATTCAGCTGCCGCAGCGAATATGCGATCATCGCACGATTAGGACAGTCGGGGGAGAGGGCGCACGCGGGGCTCGGGAATGCTGCGAATCGAACGGCCTGGCTGAATGGCGGCATGGCCGCACGCGGCGCATCGACCAGCCTCTCGTTCGCTCATGTCTGCGCGACCTCAAGCAACAGGATGGCGACAGTGGCGGTAAAGATCGCGATCGTTGGAGCAGGAATAGCCGGGCTCTGCACGGCCAAGACGTTCCTGGCGCTGGGCTACGAAGTGGAGGTCTTCGAAAAGGAGCCCGATCTCGGCGGGGTATGGTCGGCATCCCGGCGCTACCCGGGCCTGACGACGCAGAATCCCAAGGAGACCTATGAATTTTCCGACTGGCCGATGCCGGACGATTATCCGGAATGGCCAAGCGGCGCGCAGATGCAGGCCTATCTGCAAAGCTACGCCGACCATTTCGGCATCACCCAGCATATCCGCTTCGACGCTGATTTGATCTCAGCCGATCGAGCGGCCGATAACGACGGGTGGACGCTGACCATCGCCGGGCCCGCCAGCTCATCGCCCGAGCGCGCGACCCGCAGCTTCGACTGGCTGATCGCCTGCAACGGCATCTTTTCGATCCCCGCACTTCCGCCCTTTGCCGGCATCGACGGCTTTCGCGCGGCCGGCGGCGAGGTGCTCCACACTAGCCAGTTCACCGATGCCGAGGCGGCGCGCGGCAAGCATGTTGTGGTCGTGGGCTACGGCAAGTCTTCCTGCGACGTCGCCAACGCTATTGCCGAACGCAGCGCGGGCACGACGATGGTGGTCCGCCGCCTGTTCTGGAAGATTCCAAAGCGCATCGGCAATGTGGTGAACTTCAAGCACTTGTTTTTGAACCGGATGGGCGAAGCCCTCTTCCCGTGGATCGAACCGAAAGGCTTCGAGGCCTTCTTGCACGGACCCGGGCGCGCAGTGCGGAACGGCATGCTTGGCAGCGTGCAGGCGATCGTCGCCAGGCAGCTCGGGCTCAAGGCCCTGAACCTGGATCCGGGCACACCGCTCGAAACGATCGCACGCAGCACCGTCAGCCTCGTCAGCGACGGTTTCTACGACAAGGTCGCAAGCGGCGGGCTCGGCATCGAGCGTGACGCCGAAGTCGCCGAGCTCTCCGCGGGGGAGGCGCTGCTGTCCAACGGCAGGCGCCTGGCAGCCGATATCGTGATCTGCGGGACCGGCTGGCACCAGCGCGTCGACTTCCTCTCTGCCGACGTGCTCCGCAAGGTGACCGATGAGCGGGGAAATTTCCGGCTTTACCGTTCGATGGTACCGATCGGCGTCCCACGGCTGCTGTTCAACGGCTACAATTCCTCGTTCTTCTCCCAGCTGAACGCGGAGATGGGCGCAATCTGGCTCGCGGCCCTGCTCGCGGGGTGGCTCCGGCTCCCCGACGCAGAGCGGATGGGCTCCGAAATCGATCGCCGCCTCGCCTGGATGGATGCGCGAACCGGGGGCAGGCATTGCAAGGGCACGAACATCATCCCCTTTTCGATCCATCACATCGACGAATTGCTGCAGGATCTGGACCTCGAGCTGCCGCTGGCGACCCGCGTCGTCCAATGGCTGCGGACGGTGCGCGCATCCGACTTCGCCAATGTGTGGCAGCGCTTCGGCAGACGCTCGGCGGGGATCGTTGCCTAGTGGAAAGAGACGGCTTGCTCTCCAGCCCAGCCGGAAGCGATAAGCCGGAGCGTGCGGCGGCGGACGATGTCCAAGCGCGAAGCGCCGCGAGCGCGGAGAAGTGCAGGAAATGATATGAGATCGACATTGACCAAGCGGCCCAATCTTCGTTGCCCATCGGCATGGGCAGCGAGGAAGCACTCATGAGCGGCGCAAGCGAGCAGGCGGTCGTCGTCGGCGCCGGCGGGGCGATCGGCGCATATATCGTCGATGCCCTGGTCGATGCGGGCCTGCGCGTCGTCGGCGTCGGCCGCGATGCCGAACGGATGGCGCCGCTCGCGGATCGCCATGGCGATCGGTTCATCGTCTGCGTTGCCGACATCGCCGATGACAGCTCGATCGAGACGATCCGCGCCGCGCTCGGTGCGCTGGCCGCGATGCCAGTCGCCATGGTCGTGCACGCCCCCGGGGTCCCTGTCGCCGGCGGTGTGAAGGCGGCGGCGACCCAGGCGGTGGTCGAGGCGTGCAACGTCAAGGTAGCGGGCTTCATGCGGCTGGTGCGAGCGGTCGAGCCCAAGCTGCGTCGCGGGTCGCGGCTGGTCGCGATCGGCGGCCATTACGGCTTCGAGCCCTCGCCTTATGCGGCCACCGCGGGCGTCGCCAATGCCGGTCTCGCGAACGTCGTGCGGCAGATGAGCTGGGCTTATGGCGGCGACGGCATCACCAGCCATCTCGTCGCGCCCGGTCCCGCCGACACCGAACGGCTCCGCCAGGTCGTCAATCACCGCGCCGCCGCCGCGGGCACCGACGCCGAGACCGAGCTCGCGGCGCTGCGTTCCGAATCGGCGATCGGCGAATTGACCACGCCGGGCCAGGTCGCCTGGGCCGTGCGGATGCTGCTTGCCCCGGAAGCCGATGCGCTGGCGGGCTCGTCGCTGATGCTCGATTCCGGCCGCCGCCGGGGGATGCCTTAATCTCCCGGCCTAATCCTGCAGGCCCGACCCAAGGAGAAGATCTTGCCGATCGTCCATTTCCATCTCGTCGAGGGCCGCCATGATGACGCGGCGATCGGCGCGCTGCTGGTCGAGGCCAGCCATTTCTATGTCGACACGCTCTATCCCGACGAGACGCCGCGCCCGATCGAGCGTGCGCGTGCATTCGCGAGCTTCGCAGCGCCGGGCCATTGGGCGACCGCGGGGCGTCTGATCGCGGAAGGCGGTGCCGACGCCCCCTATTTCACTTGCCTCGTGCTCGCCGGCCGCGCGCCCGAGCAATTGGCGAGGCTGCTCGAAGGCTTCACCGATCTGGTCGTGCGCCATCTCGGCTGCGAACGCGCTGCCGTGCGCGGCCAGGTGATCCCGATCGATCCGGCGCATTGGAGCATCGGCGGCCGCGTCGCGAGTCAGGTGCGAAGCGACGAGATCGCACGCCGCTCTGCCGCCGGCGCGTCGCACTGATCGGGCGAGGGAAGAGGAGAGCGCAGTGAAGGTTCATCTGGTCCACGCGCACCCAGAACCGGATTCGTTCGTGGCGGCGATGCGGGACGTGATGGTGGAGCGCTTCACCGCCGCCGGCGCCGAGGTCACGGTTGCCGATCTTTATGCGATGAAGTTCGATCCGGTGATGTCGGCCGCCGATTTCGGTGACCGGCGCAACCCCGACCATGTCACTTACGCGCTCGAGCAGCGGCACGGCTACGAGACGCGCACGCTCGCGCCGGACATTCTCGCCGAGATCGACAAGGTGCTTGCCGCCGACGTGCTCGCCTTCACCTTCCCGTTGTTCTGGTTCAGCGTGCCGGCGATCCTCAAGGGCTGGATCGAGCGCGTGCTGATCTCGGGGCCCTTTTACGGCGGGCGGCGCATCTACGGGCATGGCGGTGTCGCGGGAAAGCGCGCGCTGGCGGCGTTCAGCCTGGGCGGGCGGCCGCACATGTTCGGGCCGGATGCGGTTCACGGCGAGCTCGAGACCGGGATGATGCGCCATTTCTTCCAAGGGACGCTCGGCTACATCGGCTTGCAGGTGCTCGAGCCGTTCGTTGCTTATCACGTGCCCTATGTCGACGACGGCGAGCGCGGGGCGATCCTTACCAGGCTCGGCGATCATGTCGACCGGATCGAGCAGCTGCCGGTGCTGCCGATGCCGGACCTCGCGCGGTTCGACGCAACGTTCCAGCCGCTGGGATGATGATGGTGGCGTAACAAGGGCCCATCCACCGCTCCGCGGTCCCCCTCTCCACGAACCCGTTCCTCAGGCCGAGAACAGCTCCGCGGTGACCGAGTACAGGCTTTGCGCCGGCGCGCTCGCTGCGGCGCGCAGGCCGAGCGCTTCGGGGACGATTTGCTCGAGATAGAAATGGACGGCGGCTTTTTTCATCCGTCCGAAATCGTCGTCGCCGGCGGCGCGCGCCTGGCGTTCGAGCAGCCAGCCGCAGGTCGCGACCGACAGCATGGTCAGGAACGGGTAGCTCGCCGCGAGCCTGTCGTCGATGTCGGCCGAAAGCAGCCGCCGCCCGATCGCCTCGCAGGCATCGACGAGCGCGACCAGCTCTCCGGATCGCGCCTCGCCGCGCATGTCGGCGATCAGCTCGGCGAACGGCGCGCCGTTGGCGAGCGACAATTTGCGGCCGACGAGATCGGCGGCCTGGATGCCGTTGGTGCCTTCGTAGATGGGCGTGATGCGCGCGTCGCGAAAAAGCTGGGCGACGCCTGTTTCCTCGATATAGCCCATGCCGCCATGGACCTGGATCGCAAGGCTCGCGACCTCGTTGCCTAGATCCGTGCCGTGCGCCTTGGCGAGCGGTGTCAGCAGATCGAGCCGGTGGCTCGCGCGCGCGTCGCCGAGCGTCGCGCGGTCGACCTGTCCAGCGGCATAATAGACCAGAGCACGCGCGGCCTGGGTCTGCGCCTTCATCCGCATCAGCATGCGGCGGACGTCGGGATGCTCGACGATCCGGACCGACTCGCGGCTGTCCGCTCCGGCGCGGGGCGACTGGACCCGATCGAGCGCATAAGCGACCGCGGCCTGGGTCGCCGCTTCCGCGACCTGCACGCCCTGCAGCCCGACAATCAGCCGCGCGTTGTTCATCATCGTGAACATCGCGCGCATGCCGCCATGCTCGGGCCCGACCAGCTGGCCGATGCAACCATCCTCTTCGCCGAACGAAAGGACGCAGGTCGGCGAGACGTGCAGCCCCATCTTGTGCTCGATCGAGACCACCCGGATGTCGTTGGCCTCGCTCGGGCGCCCCTCGCCGTCGAGCCTGAATTTGGGAACGAGGAACAGCGAAATGCCGCGCGTCCCGGCCGGCGCGCCCGGCGTGCGCGCAAGCACGAGGTGGACGACATTCTCCGCCAGATCATGGTCACCGAACGAGATGAAGATCTTGGTGCCTTTGATCGACCAATCGCCGTCGCCGAGCGGCGTCGCGAGGGTACGCAGCGCGCCGACGTCGGAGCCTGCCTGCGGCTCGGTCAGGTTCATCGTTCCAGTCCACGCCCCGGTCGCGAGATGGGGCAGGTAAAGCGCCTGCTGCTCGGGCGAGCCGTGATGAACAAGCGCTTCGATCGCGCCTATGGTCAGCGTCGGCAGCAGGGCAAATCCCATGTTCGCAGCGCCCAGCGTGTCGAGCACCGCGGCCTGCAGCGCGAACGGCAGGCCCTGTCCGCCATGTTCCTCGGGAACGGCGACCGTGCCCCAACCGCCCTCGACATAGTCGCGATAGGCGGCGGCGTAGCCATCGGGCATTTTGACTCCGTCCGGAGTCAGGCGTGCGCCGACCGTGTCGCCGATCCGGCTCAGCGGCGCCCATTCACCGGCGGCGAGCTGGCCGACGCCCTCCAGCAGGGCATCGACGACATCCTCGCTCGCCGCGCCGAAGCGCTCGCTCGCGGCAAGCTCGTCGAGCCGGGTTACATGCTCGAGGACGAACCGCTGATCGGAGGTAGGGGCTTTGAACGGCATGCTATTCTGGTCTCGGCTAGTGGAAACGCCTGGTGCCGGACCATGGCAGGCTGTGCCCTGATGTCAATTTGCGGCACGCCGGGCGCGCGAGCCTCGACAGGGCGGCGAGGCAGCGCTGCGGGCGAATAGTGTCCGGAAATGTGACGGGGGGAAATGTGACGGGCGGAAATGTGACGAGCTGGCGTCTCGGCGCGTGACCTGGCCTAATCCGCGGCTCGGTTGCGGCGTGGCGCAATCTCGCGGAAGCAATTCCGCACGTCGACCGCGCGGTGGAAGGCGCCGGCGACCTTGGTCCCCCTCCGCCATTTGATCGTCGCCCTCACCAACCCAATGTTGGGCAATCCGACCGACACGTAGTCGCCCTTTTTGAGCGGCGCCCCGGTCTCGCCGTTGAAGCCGGTGAAAGAGAGATCGCCAATGACGATGTCGGCATGCTCGAGGCCGCCGTGGAGCAGGCGCGTCTCGAGGTTGAGATTGACCCGTTTCGCGGATCGCCGCTCGACAAAATGTGCCATCAAATCGCGCATGCCGAATACCCCCAACGTCAGGTCTTTTGACCGGGGTTCGCTTGAGATATTGCAAAATCCTATGGCTAACGCGCCGTCAACCATGGGCGCGGACTGGCGCCTTCCACTACAGCGGGAACGCGACGGCCGAAATTCCGCCGATCAGTCCTGCGCCCGCGGCAGGGTGAAGAAGAATGA
>JAQGLH010000392.1 GCA_028293005.1 Alphaproteobacteria bacterium | reverse complement strand
GCACATGTCCACGATCGATTCAATGGCATATGGCGGAGACGGAGGGATTCGAACCCTCGGTAGGAGTAATCCCCATACGGCCGTTTAGCAAACCGCTGGTTTCAGCCACTCACCCACGTCTCCGGCTGGCATCGAGGGGCGGCTATAGCCGGGGCCTAGGAGAGGATCAACCTCGCAACAGGCTTGAGAAAGGCGCCTTCGCAGAGGGATCGCATCGACCCGACGATGGAAAATCTGAGGAGGTTGAGAGATGAGCGAACCGACCATTATAGAAGGCAATATACCATCGTATGATGATTTTGGCGGTCGGTCGGCACCTTGCTCGTGCTCGGCAACTAGGGTCCGCCTCGCCAAGGCTACAATAGCGGTGTCGAGCCGATGAGCTTAGCGGACACTCGTTCCGCCGGGCCACGGTTCGCCACCTTGGTGATGGCTTGCAATCGCTTAAATTCGCCAGGATCGTATAATGCCTTTCGGCGACCTTGATGAATGGTCACTGCGGGTGAGATCCAAACATGAGCCCCGACGCAGCCGTGGATCGAAGCCCTGAACCGGAGACGGATCGCAATGCCCGAGCAGTTGCGGTCGATTTCGAAAGGTACCGCGATGAAATCCAATTTGATTGTCATTTGTGCGGCGGCGTTCGCGTCTTCGGCGACTGCGCACGCCGCGGCGGTCGGAGCGCGAACAATCTTTCACGATGCGGAGCGAAATATCGAAGTCACGTACGATTTCGCCGCGAAAGAGGTCCAGTTTTCCGCCCGGCTGCCAGCCGGATGGTCATTCTTGGTTAACATCGACGGCGATCAAAACGGAAGCTGGGGCGATGGTGCCGGCAAGCCGTCTTCCGTACACCCGACCCCCGATCGCGCGTTCGGGAGGGATCAGAACGGCACCTTCTGCGCCCAATACATCCTGTCTTCGTCTCCGGAGAGCCCGAGTGGAATTGGCTATAGTTCTAATTGTGACGCCTATCCGTCGATGGGCAGCGTCGAGGTGAGGCAGGAGGATAAGCAGCACCGTGCGACCTTCACGCTGAAAGTACCATTTGCGGAAGTCTTCGAAAGCCGGCGTACCGCGCACTTGCAGGTCTGCGTATGGGATACACAATATTACACCTGTCAATTCACGGCGGAAAAACCGTTCACATTGCGCCGCCCGGCGGTCGCGGCGAACTAGGAACAGGACGTCGAGGCGAGTAAAACGAATTCGCCCATGAGGCGTGGTTTCGCGGATGACCTGCTGATCCCGGGTTCCTGAGCCGATCCGATCTGATGCGGTGGCCTTACTCGTCTTTATCCATCGGCTATCTATGCATACGTCGAAGTTTCTCAACTTGGCCGCTGAATCTTGGCGCAAGCGTCCCCGCATCAGGATAAAGACTAGCCAGGCCCCATCGAAAGGCGGCTGAGGATCTGAATCATGCGGAAATACATAAAATCTTCGTCGCTCTACGCCTCGCTCGTTCTCGGAGCCGCATTGGCGATGCCCGCAGGCGCCCGGGCCGAAACCGTGGCCTTCGCATGCGCGAGGGACCCCAATACCGATATGTGCCCGTCGCACTGGGTGATCGATGGGGACACCAAGACCGTGACCTGGCACTGGTGCACCTCACCCGACAGCACCGAGCAGCGAAACGTCATCATGACGCCCGACCGCATTACCTTTGACGAAGAATTCATGTCACGCCACTACGAGTTCGATAGGAGGGCCGGGCGAATGACGATAACCGCAGCCGGGAGTGACGGTAAGCGATTCGACGACGGCGAAGCAGTCTGCAAGGTCGTCCCTAAATACGAACGTTGATCCACATTCTCGACGTGACCTTCAAACTGTCGCTTGGGGTCTTCGTCCTTGCGGTCGCGTCGGGCGCTAATTACCCACTATCGACGCAGCCTGATATTCAGGACACGAGCAATCCTAGTTCCTTGAGCCAGCGTCCTCCCCCTCGGTTCTATTTGGAAGGTTCGTACGGGATTTCGCGAAGAGTGAAGATGGCGTGGACGATCATATCAGCCATCATGGGCCAACAAATCCGTTTAAAGTCGATAGGCGTCGACGTTTGCAATCCGCTGGTTTCAGCCACGCACCCACGTCTCCCGCCGGCAGCGAGGTGGGCGATAGCGGCGCGCTCGAACGGGATCGGGCTGCGCGAGCAGCTTGAATCAGGCCTTCCGATCGAGCCCCGGCGTCACATCCAAGCCGGAACGAGCAACACGGAAGGCGGCGCTCAATTCTTGTCCATCGTCGTGAGATTGGTGTCGTCGCTATCGGCAACGAAGATGGCAAGCACTTTGGCCGGCCGGGTGGTGCTGGCGTTCTCGCTCAGATCGTGGTGCGCGCCCGGGTTCTCGGTCCAGCTCTCCCCGGCATGATAGATTTTGACCGCACCGCGGTCGACTTGGGTGCGTACCGCGCCGAGCAGGACATAGGCGGTGACGAAAGCGGAATGCGAGTGCGAGTGCGGGTGCGACTTGCCTCCCGGTTTGTAGGTGACGACGAAGGCGGAGATGCTTTTGCCGGGGATGTTGGCGATCGGATATTTGAAGGCTTGGTCGACGCTAGCGGTCCCGGTGGCAGCGAAACTCGTGCCGCCAACGGCGATCAGCGCGGCGGATAAAGCGGTCCGCACGGGTCTGCGCATGTCCATTGCAGTTGTTCCTCATCGTTGGTCACATCAATGGGCCCCGGTTACCCATCCAGAACCCGCTCGCTTGGTCACCCGCCGACCGACGCAAAGAATGCCGTTTCAGGCGCATTCCGCCAGCTCGCTGGCAAGCGACGCCGGTTTTGGGCGCGTGGCTAAAGCTTGATCCGCCTGCGCGCTTCGCGGCGCTCCCTTCGAAGCCGCCGCCGCCAGGTGAAAACGACCGTGCCCAAGGCCATGATCACGACGGCAAGAAGCAGGTAAGCTATATCGTGGCGGACGTTCACCGACTCCTCCGTACCGCCGGAAGCGGTCCTCGTTGCTTAGCACCGTGGCGTTCGATCATCCACATTGCGGTGCCCCCGATCGCCCTGACAGGCCTCAGCCGATGGCGCGCAGCGGGGTTCCCGGACAAGCCGCCGGCATGCAGAGCACCGACGCCTGCTCCGCGAGGACGGCGCGCCCGAACAGATAGCCCTGGCCATAATCGCAGCCCCATTCGCGCAGCCGTTCCGCCTCGACCTCGGTCTCGATCCCCTCGGCCACCGTCCTGATCCCGAGGTTGCGACCGAGATTGATGACCGCGTTGACGATTGCCGCATGGTCCGGGTTGCTATCGACATCGCGCACGAACGATTGTTCGATCTTTAGGATGTTGACTGGGAATTGCTTGAGATGGGAAAGCGAGGCGTAACCGGTGCCGAAATCGTCCAGCGCGATCAGAATGCCCTCGCGGCTCAGCGTCTTCAATGCGCTCTCGACGTAGCTCGCGCCGCGCCCCAGGAAGACGGTTTCGGTCACTTCGACCTGGACGTGCTCCGGGCGCAGGCCGAACTCGCGCACCCGTGCGAGCAGCATCTCCGCGAAATCGCCGGTCCGGAAATCGGCAGCGGAGACGTTGAGCGCGACATGGCCGAACGGAATATTTTGCTCGAGCCACGCGGCGGCGTCGCGGAAGATCTTGCCGGTCATGCAGGCGCTGATCGCGGTTCCAAGCTGAAAATCATCGAACGCCGGCGCGATCGTATCGGGGTTCTGCATGCCGCGCCGCGGGTGCGACCAGCGCAGCAACGCCTCGAAGCCATCGATCCGGCCGGTCGCAAGATCGACCTTGGGCTGATAATGAGGAACGATCCAATCCTCGCGGAGCGCGCGCCGCGCAAGGCTGAGGCCCGAAGCACGCTGCTGCATTTCCGCGCGAAGTTCAGGTTCGAACAGCCGCAACTTTCCGCCGCCTTCGGCCTTGGCCGCATAAAGCGCCATATCCGCGTGCTTCATCAGGTCGCCGCGATTGTCGCCGTGCGTCGGATAGAGCGCCGCGCCGATGCTGGCGTGGCAGTCGAGAAGCGACCTGCCATAAGCGAACGGACGCTCGAGCTGATCCAGGACCCGCTTCGCGGCAGCGTTGATCCCGGCCAGGCCGGAGCCCCTCACGATCATCGCGAACTCGTCACCGCTCAGCCGCGCGACGAAGCCCCCTTCGCCGGCGGCGTCCTTGATCCGATCCCCGAACTCGCGAAGCAATGCATCACCGGCGTCGTGACCCATCGTGTCGTTGATCTGCTTGAAATCGTCAACGTCGAGCAGCAGCACGGCGAGCCGTTCGCCCGAGGCGTTGCAGCGCTGGATCTCCATGTCGAGACGCTCCTGGAAGAGGCTGCGATTGGGGAGCGTGGTCAGCGAATCGTGGCTCGCCGTCCAGCGCAGCTGCTCGACCACCGCGCGCTGCTCGCTGATGTCCCAGATGAAGCCTTCTAGGAAGAGAGGCTTGCCGTCGGGATCGAGGACCTCGATCCCTTTTTCCTGGATCCACCGAATGCTGCCGTCGCGATGAATGAAGCGATACTGAAGGTCGAACTGCTCTCCCGCGGCGACTGCTTTGCCGACTTCGGCCTCGACCATCGCGAAATCGTCGGGATGCGCGAATTGCGGCCAGGTCATTTTGCCTTCGATCAGGTCGGCCGCCGAATAGCCGGTGAGAAGCTCCACCCCGTGACTGACGAAGAGCATGTTCCAGGGATCGGTGGATGCGCAGCGATAGGCGACGCCGGGTAGATTGTTGATCAGCGTGCGTAGCGTGCGCTCGCTCTCCTGCTGCGCGAGACGAAGCTCCTTGCCTTCGGTGATGTCGTAGATAACGCCGTTCACACAGCGCGGATGTTCCCATCCCAGCGCCGGCGCGCGCGCGATGGCACGCACCCAGCGGATCGCCCCGTCCGGCCGGATGATGCGGAATTCGATGTCGTGCGCCGCTCCGGTCTTGAAGCTGCTCTCGAGATTCGCTTGCACCAGCATCCGGTCGTCCGGATGCACCGGCGCCAGCGCAGGTTCCTCGCGCTCGAGTGCGGGCCCGCCGAGAAGCTGGCTGGTCAGCGGATCCCACGTCCCCCGCCCGGACGACATGTCGACGCGCCATCTCCCGATCCCGGCCGCTTCGAGCGCCTCGCGCGCGGTAGGATCGGTGGCGCCGCCTTCGGCAAATGCAAGCGCGTTTACCATCGACAGTTTGACCGGCACGTGAAGCATCCCGCCCCTTCCGAATGGCGAGCAAAGCGCCGCCGGTAGAAATACCGCCTAGGGTGTAACTACTTGCCAAAGCGTTTATTTCTCACCCGGCAATTGCCGTGCGGCTGCTTGGCAGCGGGTCGCGGACGGTGACCCGGCCAGGGCGGCCGAACCCGGGTCGATCGGCTGGGCTGCGCTTGGCGAAGGATTGATCATCGGAGCGATCCCCGCCCCTTCGCGGTCGGATCGTCAGCGTGCCCGCCTCGCGCCTCGGTTCTGAGCGCTGAATGAGCAATCGCTTGCGCTGCGGTGCGCAGCAGGCGAAATATGCGCTTCGCAACTTGCTCCGCGCCCTGCCCGTCTTCGAGGGAAAAGTCGTATGGAGAAGGAACCCGAAGCCGCCCGCAGCCACGGCGACGGCCCGAAATTCGCGCCGATGCGAATCCTCATTCTCTTCCTGATCGTGCTGAGCCTCTGGATCGGACGGGCGTTCCTGCTGGAGATCGCCTGGGCGGCGACATTGGCGGTGGCCTTGTGGCCGCTGTACCAGCGACTGTGCCGTCGAGCCTATGAAGCACGGCTGCGGATCGTAGCGCCGCTTGGCTTCACGCTCGCCACCGGCCTGCTGGTGATGCTGCCGCTCGTGATCATCGCCTTCGAGGCAATGCATGACAGCCAGGCGGCGATCGACTGGGTGACGCGGGCACAACAATCCGGCGTGCAGCCACCTGCCTGGATCGCGCAACTGCCGCTGGTCGGGAATCGGGCGACAGGATGGTGGCAGGCGCATCTGAGCAATCCGCAAGGTGCCGCGTCGCTGCTCGGACAAATGGATGCGGGCGCCTTGGCGCGCTGGACCGGCGCCCTCGCCGCCCAGCTTGCCTCGGGCGCGATGTTCCTCTTCGTGACGTTGCTGGCGTTGTTTTTTATCCTTCGCGACGCAAGCCAACTCGCCGACCACGCCTATCGGACGGCGCGCCATTTTTACGGGCCTTTCGGAGAAACCTTCGTCACGCGCCTCGCCGATGCCGTTCGCGGCGCGGTCAACGGAACCGTGTTCGTGGCGATCGGCGAGGGCACGCTCATCGGCATCGGCTACGCCGTCGCGGGAGTGCCTCGCGCGGTGCTGTTCACCTTGGCGACGATCGCCTTCGCAATGCTGCCGTTCGGAGCCTGGGCTGCTTTCGGAGTGGCTTCGCTGGTGCTGCTCGCCCAAGGGCACGCGCTCGTGGCGCTGGCCTTGTTCTCTTTCGGGGCCGTGGTGATGCTGGTCGGAGACAATTTCGTCCAACCCTATCTGGTCGGCCAGTCGGTGGAGCTTCCCTTTCTGTGGACGTTCATTGCGACCTTCGGCGGCCTCCAGACCTTCGGACTGGTCGGCCTTTTCATCGGCCCCGCCGTGATCGCCATGTTGTTGTTCGTCTGGCGCGAATGGACCGAGACCGCATTGCCGCCCGGCCAGCGCAACGGCGAAGGCGAGGCTGGCCGAATGCCGGGATGAACCTATGACCAAGTGCCACGTTCGGACCATGACAGGCGAACGCCATCGCTCGCCGGGAGACAATCGATGTTGAAATGGGCGATCATCTTCGCAGTTGCTGCCTTGATCCTGGGCGTGTTGGGCTTCGGCGGCCTTGCGGGCGCGGCAATGGGCATCGCCAAATTGCTGTTCTGGCTCGCCGTGATCATCGCGGTCGTGATGTTCGTTCTCGGCATGACGATCTACAAAAAGGTGACCTAGACTGCTGTCCGGCGAGGCGGATCCGTCTGACGTTCGGAAAGCACGACAAGGCAGACGAGACGCGGAACCGTTCGCCCGGACGGGGAACGAATCTGGCATGGGCCGGGCCAGCCGGCTCGCACCCGCGCGCGTGGAAGCGAACGGCCAGCCCCCTTCATCGCGACGCCCGGCACAAGCTTGGCGCCCTTGGGATGGCCCGTGCCGAGCCGATCGCCGCATTCCGCCGTGCTGGCGACTCGCCTCGTCGCGCGTTCATTGCCGCTTCAGCCGCAGACACTTAGTCTTGGACGAGGGAGTGGGGGTGTTCGCAATGACAAGGTCCGGCGTTCTAAAGCTTTTCGCGGCCGCGTGCCTGGCGGGGGCCAATCCAGCCTCTGCACAGATCACACCGGTCGATCCCAACAGCCCGCCCAGCGCCGGCCCCAGCGCGCCCTATGAGGCGCCGGCGGCCGTTGACTATGAGGCGGTCGATGCCGGCAGCCAGGATCCCGCTGCATCCGTTCCGACCGCGCCGACTTCCCCCGCAGCGAGCGCACAGGCCGGGGCAGCGCTTGCGCCACCGTCCGACACGATCCCCAAGCGCGACGTAATCGGTGCCGCCGAGAATGTCTTCGGCAAGGGGGCCAAGGGCCTCGGCGAGATGCTCGAGAAGGTCCTTGCCGACCAGGGAGAGCCGACCGCCTATATCGCCGGCCGGGAGGCGAGCGGCGCGATCGTGTTCGGCGTTCGTTACGGGTCCGGGACAATGCGCCACAAGATCGAAGGCGACCGTGCCGTCTATTGGACCGGCCCTTCGGTCGGCTTCGACGTCGGGGGCGATGCCAACAAGGTGTTCGTGCTGGTCTACAATCTCCACGACAGCCAGGAGCTGTTCCGCCGCTATCCCTCCGCCGAAGGCCATGCCTATTTCATCGGCGGCTTTGCCGCCAGCTATCTGCGCCGCGGCCAGGTCGTGCTGATCCCGATCCGCCTCGGCGTCGGCGCGAGGCTGGGCATCAATGCCGGCTACATGGCCTTCTCCGAAAAGAGCCGCTGGCTTCCCTTCTAGGGTTTCGGGGCATCGGATATGCAATGCTATGGTTGCATCTGCGGGAGAATTCCTGCAAAAACGGAGGCAACCAGAAGGTTGCCTATGACCGACCGCACCGAGGCGCTGCGCAGCAACCAAGGCGGCTGGGACGCGCAGACGCAGAATATCGCCCATTATGTCGGCCGTTGATCCGGGCGCATCTGGCAAGCACCACCCGCCAAGCTTCGCCGCGCCCGGCGTCGCTGCTCCCATCTTCGCTGCATTCGGCGACGAGACGCGGTTGGCGCTGATCACCAGGCTAAGCCGTGGCGACGGCTGGTCGATCTCGCAGCTCGCCCAAGGATTGCAAGTCAGCCGCCAGGCGATCACCAAGCATCTGCGCGTGCTCGAGAATGCCGGAATTGTGCGCTCGAGCCGCGACGGGCGGCAATGCCTGTTCGCGCTGGAAAAGCGACGGGTCGAGGAGCTCAAATCCTATCTCGACGAGGTCTCCGCGCAATGGGGCCGAACGCTGGCCAGGCTCAGGACGTTCGTCGAGGAGTGACGCGGGAGCCTTCCTGCCCCCCCCCAAGCCGCGATTGCCGGTGCGACAACGAAAATCGGGGATTGTCAGGCCCTACCCGAATTCGACGCTCTCGAAGCGCATCGGCTGCCCGTGCGCCTGGTCGGCGAGGCTCGCTTCCCACATCACGCGCCGGCCGCGGATGATCGTTCCGATCGGCCTGCCGGTCAGCCGCGTGCCGGTGAACGGCGACCAGCCGCAGCGCGACGCCAGCCACTCGTCCTCGATCGTCCATTGCGCCTTGAGGTCGACGATGGTGAAATCGGCGTCATAGCCGGCCGCGATCCTGCCCTTGCCGACGATACCGAAGATCCGCTGCGCGCCCGCCGAAGTCAGGTCGACGATCCGCTGCAGGCTCGTGCGCCCATTGGCGACGTGATCGAGCAGCAAAGGCAGCAAAGTCTGCACCCCCGGCATGCCGCTCGGGCTCGCGGGATAAGGCTTGGCTTTCTCTTCCTTGGTGTGCGGCGCATGGTCCGAGCCGATCACGTCGGGCACGCCCTGGTTGAGCCAGTGCCACAAGCCGTCGCGATGCTTGGCCGATCGGATCGGCGGGTTCATCTGGGCATAGGTGCCGAGTGCGGGATAGGCATCCTCCGCGGCAAGCGTCAGATGCTGCGGCGTCAGCTCGCAGGTTGCGATATCCTTGTTGCGCGCGATCAGCGCGAGCTCGGCCGGGGTGGTGACGTGGAGGATATGGATCCGCCGCCGCGCCGCGCGCGCCAGCGCCAGGATGCGGCGCGTCGCA
>JAQGLH010000352.1 GCA_028293005.1 Alphaproteobacteria bacterium | reverse complement strand
AAGGGCGCTGCGTCGCCATGATAAGGTGGATGCCCGCAGCTCGAGCTTTTTGGGCAAGCCTTTGAATCAGGAACTCGACTTCCTTGCCCGCCGTCATCATCAAATCGGCAAGCTCGTCGACAATCACGACGATCTGCGGCAGCACATCGAACTCGAGCTCTTCCATCTCGTATTTGGGCTGGCCGGTTTCGGGATCGTAGCCGGTCTGAACGCGCCGCCCGAGCGGCTGGCCCTTGGTCTTCGACTCGCGCACCTTGGCGTTGAAGCTCGAGAGCTGGCGGACGCCGATCGACGCCATCATCCGATAGCGCTCCTCCATCTGCTCGACCGTCCATTTGAGCGCGCGGATCGCCTTGGCGGGCTCGGTGACCACCGGCGAGAGCAGATGCGGGATGTCGTCGTAGATCGACAGCTCGAGCATCTTCGGGTCGATCATGATCATCCGGCACTGCTCGGGTGTCAGCCGGTAGAGCAACGAGAGGATCATGCAGTTGAGGCCGACCGATTTGCCCGAGCCGGTGGTGCCGGCGACGAGCAGGTGTGGCATCGGCGCGAGATCGGCGATCACCGGATCGCCGGCGATATTCTTGCCCAAGATCAGTGGCAGCTGCGCGGCCTGATCGTCGAATGCCTGGCTCGCGATCAGTTCGGATAGCACCACCGATTCGCGATGCGCGTTGGGAAGCTCGATGCCGATCACGCTGCGCCCGGGGATGGTCGCGACGCGCGCCGACAGCGCCGACATGTTGCGGGCGATGTCGTCGGCGAGCTGGATCACGCGGCTCGCCTTGATCCCGCTCGCCGGCTCGAGCTCGTACATCGTCACCACCGGGCCCGGCCGGACCTCGACGATCTCGCCTTTGACCGAGAAATCCTCGAGCACCGATTCGAGCAGGCGCGCATTGCGCTCTAGGCTGGCGCGGTCGAGCGTCGTGTTGCTCGGCGGCGGCGGCGGGTTGAGCAGGTCGAGCGTCGGCAGCTTGTAGGTGTCGCCCAGTGCGAGCGAGGTCTGGCGCTCGCGCTGCGGCCGCTCGCCTTTTTCGGTGATCCTGACGCGCTCGGCGATCACCGTGCGCGGCGGATCGGGGCGGCTGATGATCGGGGTGCGCGCCGGCCGCTGGCGCGGTGCCTCGTCCTCATCCTCGTCATCGACGGTCCGGCGCCCATCGCTGCGACGCCCATTGGCGCGGGGATCGTCGCGGCGATCGTCGAGCGCGCGGTCGCCGATCAGGCGAGGCCCGCGCGTAACCGTCAGCCAGCGGCGCTCGTCGCGGCGGAGGCCGAGGCCCAGATACCACAGGAAGCCGCCGCTCAAGGCCGCGAGCACCATCGCCGCGATCCGCAGCGGCGCGCCGAAACGCTCGTCGCCGATGGCCGCGATGCCGAGATCGATCAGCGCCGCGAACGAGAGGCCGAGAGCGCCGCCCCAGCCGGCGGGAAGGCCGTTGACCGCGCCGCCGATCAGCAACGCGGCGGCGGTACCGATCAGGAAGATGCCGAGCAGCGACCAGGCGAGCGAGCGGCCCCAGCGGCCGAGCCAGGCGCCGCGCGCCAGCCTGAGCCCGAGCACCACCACCAGCGGCGCCAGCAGCGCGACCGGCGGGCCGAACAGACTGAGCAGGAAATCGGCGATATAGGCCCCGGGCGTCGCCAGCCAGTTCAACACCGGTCCCGCCGCGGCGGTATTGAGCGAGGGATCGCTCGGCTGGTAGGTCGCCAGCGCAGCAAGCATCAGCAAGGCGGTCACGACGAGTCCGGCGCCGGTCAGCACCATCGTCGAGCGTTTCAATTTTCGGCGGACGCCGTCGCGCCAGTCGGCAAATCTCTCCTGCCAACCTCCGCGCGCTACCGATGCTCCCATAATCCTGCCCCAAATGCCTTTAACCACAATGCGCTGTGGCGGACTCCCCGGTCAAGCGCTTGGCGTTGCGCCGCTGCATCGGTAGTGAGGGAAAGTGGGTGGGCAGGGAGTCAAAATGGAACGCGCCGACGTCATCATCCTGGGAGGCGGAATGATCGGGCTGACGCTTGCCGTCGCGCTCGACCGCCACGGGCTCACCAGCATCGTCGTCGATCCCGCCGACCGCGCGACCCCGGCTGCCCCCGCGCAAGGCGGCGCCAGATACGATCGCGCCGGATACGATGGCCGGGCGACCGCCGTCGCGAGCGCGTCGTGGCGGATGCTCGAAGCGATCGGCATCGCCGGCCGGCTCGAAGGGCAGGGCTGCCCGATCCGCGCGATCCGCGTCAGCGACGGGCTGGAGCCGGGCGGGCTGCTGTTCGATCCGCCGGCCGACGAAGGGCCGCTCGGCATCATGTTCGAGAATCGCCTTCTGCGCGCCGCGCTGCGCACCGCCGCCGAAGCCGCGCCGGGCGTGACCTTGATCACCGCGCATCCGGGCGAGGTCGTCCGCGATGACAATGGCGTTCGCGTCGCGCTCGCCGACGGGCGCCTGTTGCTCGCGCCTGTGCTGATCGGCGCCGAAGGCCGCTTGTCGCCGACCCGCGAGGCGGCAGGAATAACGCTGGCCCGGTGGAGCTACGATCACGAGGCGCTGGTCGTGACGGTGACGCACGAGCGGCCGCACGACAATGTGGCCTACGAGATCTTCTACCCCGCCGGCCCGTTCGCGATCCTGCCGATGCTGCCCGCGCCGGTGGTTAGCGACAACGGTTCGGCGGCGCTCTCGCGTTCGGCACCGGCCGAGGCGGGGGGTGTCTCGCGCTCGGCAATCGTCTGGTCGATCAAGGCAGCGGACGCGCCGGCTTTGCTCGGCCTTCCCGACCGCGCAATGGCAGCGGAGATCGAGAAACGCATGGGCGGCTTTCTCGGCCGGATCGAGCTCGCCGGGCCGCGGTCGAGCTACCGGCTCGGATTCCACCATGCCGCCACGATCACCGGGCAGCGGTTCGCGCTGGCGGGGGACGCCGCGCACGGCATCCATCCGATCGCCGGCCAGGGCCTCAACCTGGGCTGGCGCGACGTCGCGGCCCTGACGCAGGTGCTGGTCGAAGGCGCCCGCCTCGGGCTCGACCTCGGCGACGCGCAGCTGCTCGATCGCTACCAGCGCTGGCGCAGCCTCGACACGTTGATGGTCGCGGCGGCGACCGACGGGCTGACGCGGCTCTACGGCGTTCCCGGGCGAACCGCGTCGGCGGTGCGCCGGTTGGGGATGGGCGTCGTCCAGCGCATCGGCCCGCTCAAGAATTGGCTGATGGCCGAGGCGCGGGGCGAGAATGGCGATCTGCCTTTGCTGCTCCGCGGGCTGACCATCTAGGCATGGCGGTGTCGTCGCGTTCGACCAGTCGCCGCAAGCGGCATCGGCGCGCCGGAATGGGGGAAATATGGCTTATTGGCTGATGAAATCGGAGCCCGATTCCTATTCCTGGGACGATCTCGTGCGCGACGGCCGCACCGAGTGGGACGGCGTCCGCAATCCCGCCGCGCGGCTCCACCTCAAGGCGATGCAGGTCGGCGACGAGGCCTTGTTCTACCAGAGCGGCGCGAGCAAGGCGGCGGTCGGCGTGATGCGGATCGCAAGGGCGTGGCGGCCGGACGGCGCCGACGGCGACTGGGCCTCGGTGGCGGTCGAGCCGTTGCGGCCGCTTGCGGCGCCGGTGACGCTCAAGGCGATCAAGGCCGAGCCGCGCCTCGCCGCGCTCGAGACGCTCCGCCAGTCGCGGCTTTCGGTCAGCCCGGTGCGGCCCGAGGAATGGGCGGTGCTGCTCGAGCTCTCGCGCACGCGCTGAAGCGACCGTCATGATCGCGTTGCGCGAGAATGAAGCCGCCAGCTTCGCCCTCTCGACCGGCCGCCTCTCGACGCTCCGTCTCGAGTGGGTTACGCCTGCTCAATGCGCCTTCAGGACTGTCACAACGTCAGCGATTTCCGGCGGCTCGCCAAGCGCCGGCTTCCCGGACCGATCTTCCATTATATCGACGGCGCCGCCGACGATGAGGTGACCTATCGCCGCAACACCGAAGCGTACGAGCGTTGCGACCTCGTTCCCAACGTTCTCGCCGGGGTGGAGAGCGTCGATCTCACCACCGAGGTGATGGGGCAGACGATCTCGATGCCGCTGATGCTGTCGCCGACTGCGCTGCAGCGGCTGTTCCACTGGCAGGGCGAGCGCGCGGTCGCGCGTGCCGCCGAAAAGGCGAACACCTGGTTCGGCGTGTCGTCGCTGGCGACGGTCTCGATCGAGGAGATCGGCCGCACGATCTCGACGCCCAAGATGTTCCAGCTCTACGTTCACAAGGACAAGGGCCTCAACAAGGCGATGATCGAGCGCTGCAAGGCCGCCAGGTTCGATGCGATCGCGCTGACCGTCGACACGATCGTCGGCGGCAACCGCGAGCGCTGCCGCCGCACCGGCTTCACCTCGCCGCCGAAGCTGACGCCCGCCAGCATGCTGAGCTTCGCCGCGCATCCGGCGTGGGCGCTCAATTATTATGCGCGCGACAAGTTCGAGCTGTCGAACCTCAAGGATCATGTCTCCGAAGGCTCGAACATCGCGCTGTCGGTCGCCGATTATTTCAACACGATGCTCGATCAGTCGATGGACTGGCGCACCGCCGAGGCGATCCGCGCCGAATGGGGCGGCGAGTTCTGCCTCAAGGGCGTGATGTCGGTCGACGATGCCCGCCGCGCGGTCGATATCGGCGCGACCGCGATCATGGTCTCCAACCATGGCGGCCGGCAATTGGACGGCAGCCGCACGCCGTTCGACCAGCTCGCCGAGATCGTCGACGCGGTCGGCGACCGCACCGACGTCATCTGCGACGGCGGCGTCAGGCGCGGGACGCATGTCTTGAAGGCGTTGAGCGTCGGCGCCAAGGCGTGCTCGGGCGGGCGGATGTATCTCTACGCGCTGGCGGCGGCGGGCGGCGCGGGAGTCGACCGCGCGCTCGCCAACATGCGCGAGGAGATCGAGCGCGGGATGAAGCTGATGGGCGTCACCAAGGCCGCCGATCTCAGCCGTGCGAACCTGCGCTGGAGATCGCATTGATCGCTGCCACAGCCGAACGCCGGTGAAGCGGCCGGCACGCACCGCTCGATCCGAAGCGGCGCCACGCGACTGGACAAGGTTCACGCCAAAGCTCCTGACCGTGCTGCGCGAAGGTTACCCGCCGGCGCGTCTCAGGGCCGATGCGCTGGCCGGGCTGACGGTCGCGATCATCGCGCTTCCGCTCGCGATGGCACTCGGCATCGCGTCCGGCGCCTCGCCCGACAAGGGACTGGTCACCGCGATCGTCGCGGGCCTGCTGATCTCGGCGCTGGGCGGCTCGCGAGTCCAGATCGGCGGCCCGACCGGCGCGTTCGTCGTGGTCGTGTTCGGTGTCATCGCCAATCACGGCTATGACGGCCTCGTCCTGGCCACCCTGATCGCGGGCCTGATATTGATCATCGCCGGCTATGCCGGGGCCGG
Organism: Alphaproteobacteria bacterium; assembly: GCA_028293005.1. Next base: position 3,910 of record JAQGLH010000352.1, on the reverse strand, counting down.
CCGGCTGATCCGCTACATTCCCCATCCGGTGATCACCGGCTTCACCGCCGGCATCGCGGTGATCATCGCGACGAGCCAGATCAAGGACTTCCTCGGCCTCGACATCGCGAAATTGCCCGCCGAGTTCATCCCGAAGTGGGGCGCCTATATTGCCGCGCTCGGCACGATCGATCGGCCCACGCTGGTCTTGTCGGCCGCCTCGCTCGCGGCGATCGTTGCGCTGCGGATCTGGGCGCCCAGGCTCCCGGCCTTCCTGATCGCGGTCATCGCCGGCTCAGCGGCGGTGTGGGCCTTCGGGGTGGATGTCGACACGATCGGCGGGCGCTTCCCCGACATGCAGCTCGGCCTGCCGGCGCCCGCGCTGCCGGCCTTCTCGCTCGCGAAGCTGCAGGAGGTGCTGCCCTCCGCTTTTACGATCGCGTTCCTGGCGGGCATCGAGGCATTGCTTTCCTGCGTCGTAGCCGACGGCATGACCGGCTTTCGGCACCGCTCCGGGCAGGAACTGGTCGGGCAGGGAGTCGCCAACATGGCATCGGCTTTGTTCGGCGGGCTGCCGGCGACCGGCGCGCTCGCGCGGACCGCCGCCAACGTCAAGGCGGGCGGACGCACGCCGATGGCAGGCATATTCCATTCGCTTTTTCTGCTTTTGTTCGTGCTGTTCGCCAGCCGCGCGCTGGAGTTCGTGCCGATGGCGGTGCTCGCGGCCGTGCTGCTGGTGGTGGCGTGGGGGATGAGCGAGGCTCGCCGTTTCTTCCTGTTGATGCGCATGCCGATCGGCGAGCGGACGGTGCTGCTGATCACCTTCGCGCTGACGATCATGGTCGACCTGACGGTGGCGATCGGCGTCGGCGTGACCTTGGCGAGCCTGATGTTCATTGCCCGCATGAGCGAAAGCGGGGCAGTTATGCCCGAGAGCGAGGTCGAGGATGCCGCGCAGCGGGAGAATCTGCCCGAAGGGGTCGAGGTATTCCGCATCAACGGCCCGTTTTTCTTCGGGGTGGCCGGCGAGCTGCTCGACGCGCTCAAGCGGATCGGCCGGCGCCCGCGCGCGATCATCCTGCGCATGGAGGACGTGCCGTTCATCGATGCGAGTGGCGCCGTCGCGCTCGAGGAGTTTCTGGAACAGGCCGAAGCAGATGAGGTGCAGGTGATATTGTGCGCACCGCGCCCGCAGCTGCTCGCCTTGCTCAAGGATGTGCACGGCCCGGGCGCGGTTCCGCACGCAGCCGATTATCCCGCCGCGCTCGCGCTCGCCACTTCGGCGGCCTGAGCGGCGGATCAGGATTCAGAGTGGGCGCGCTTCCTCGACGAGCATCACCGGGGCCCCGGCGCGAATCGGATAGGCAAGGCCTGCGGCGTCGGAGATGAGCTCCTGCGCCTGCGGGTCATAGCGAAGCGGTGTCCTCGTCACAGGGCAGACAAGCTTTTCGAGCAGCGCGGGATCCAGATCGCCGCTCATTGCAACGTCTCGATGCCGTCGCGGCCGCCGAGCATGCGCTGGAACTGCATGAACTGGACGAGCAGATCGGCCCGGGTCGCGAGATCGTCGGCCTCGAGCAACGCCTGCTTCGAGCCGATGTCGAGCGGCACGATCTGGGCGATGCCGTTGACGAGCATCTCGTCATCGAGGCGGCCGACCGCCTGCCAGTCGACGGCATAGCCGAGCGCATCGGCATAGAGCCGAGATTCGCGCTCGAGCTCGGCACGCTGGGCGATGCCGAGCGGATCGTCGTCGTCATCGTCGCGGTCGAAACCGCTGCGGTCGGCGTCGACCTGCCGGTACGGCGTCGTGACTTCGGCCTCGGCGGCGATGCGGAAGCGCCCGATCCCCTCGAGCACGATATTGTAGCGCCCGTCGCCGAGCTCCTCCGAACCGACGATCCGGCCGATGCAGCCGATCTCGAACAAGGCCGGCGGATCGCGCTCGTCGCGCGGCTGAACCATCGCGATCAACTGCTCGCCGCGGAGCGCGTCGCGCACCATGGCGCGGTAGCGCGGCTCGAAGATGTGCAGCGGGAGCTGCGCGCGCGGGAACAGCAAAGCGCCGGCCAGCGGGAAGATCGGAACGCGAAGCTGTGTTCCGATCATGCCAACCGGCCGATCATCGGGAGCCCGCTCATGTGAACAGGATCGCCGACAGCCGGCGGCGCTGCGCGGACGCCCACGGGTCCTCGAGCCCGACGACTTCGAGGAACTGGAGCAGGCGCTTGCGCGCGGCGGCTTCGTTCCAGTCGCGGTCGCGCTTCAATATCTCGAACAACTGGTCGGCGGCGGCGTCGCGGTCGCCGCGCGCCATCAAGGCGCCGGCGAGCTCGTAGCGCGCCTCGACGTCGTCCGGATCGGCGGCGATCCTCGCCTCATATTGCGCGCTGTCGGCATCGGCGGGCGCGGCCTGCGCCAGCGCCAGCGCCGATTTGGCGCGGGCGACGGCAGGGTTGGCGGCGAGCGCCTCGGGCAGCGCCTCGAACAGAGCCGCTGCCTCGTCGATCCGGCCGGCGGCGACAAGCGCGCGCACCAGGCCGGCGAGCGCCTCGGGATTGTCGGGCGCCATTTCGCGGATCTGCTCGAAGATCGACACCGCGCGCGGCGCATCGCCGCCCGCAAGCACCTCCTCGGCCATCTCGATCAGCGGCGCGACCTCGGCCTCTGCCTGCTGCGCCTCGCCCTCGAGCGGGATCTGCGCGAGAATCTGGTCGAGCACGCGGGTGAGCTGGCCTTCGGTGCGCGCCGAGGTCATGTCGGCGACCAGCTGGCCCTGGAAGATCGCATAGACGGTCGGGATCGACTGCACGCGGAATTGCGCGGCGATGACCTTGTTCTCGTCGACGTTGATCTTGACGAGCTTGACGCCCTTCGTTGCATAGTCGGCCGCCACCTTCTCGAGCAAAGGCGTCAGCTGCTTGCAGGGGCCGCACCATTCCGCCCAGAAATCGACGATGATGAGCGACGTCATCGAGGGATCGACGACATCGCGCCGAAACGTCTCGATCGCCTCGCGCTCGGCAGCGCTGGTCAAAGTGGCCATTGGGGCTCCATCTTTCACAACCGGCCGGCGGGCCGCATCGCGCCCATATGAGCGCGGCGGGCGCGCTCGCCAACCCCCTGCGGCGCGATCTCGTCCCGCTCTCTTCGCGAAGGCTGCACCGGCGCCGGATCCGCGCGATCGGATCACATTCGAACCAAGCCGGCCTAACAGCCTGTTAACCACGCGCCGCTAATCCGGTGGCATGGCCTTTGGCTTCATTCCACGATTGCCGCGCGGGACCTGGCTCGCGATCGGTGCGATCACGCTCATCGGGCTCGCCCTGAGGATCGCGGCCGCGCGCGGCGGGCTGTGGATGGACGAGGCGTGGTCGATGATGTTCGCCACCGAAACGCGGAGCTGGCCGGCGGTCTTCCTCTATATCAATCACGACAACAACCATCATCTCAACACCTTGTGGCTGCAGCTGGTCGGCATCGAGGCGCCGCCGCTCGCGGTGCGCGCGCTGGCGATCGTCAGCGGCAGTGCGGCGATCTTCGTCGCGGCACTGCTCGGGGCGCGGCGCGGGGCGACCGCGGCGTGGATCACCGCACTGCTGTTCGCGCTCGCCGAGGCGATGGTGACCTATGGGTCCGAAGCGCGCGGCTATGCCCCGATGCTGCTGGCGTTGCTTGCGCTTCTGCTCGTCGCCGAACGCTGGCTCGACCGCCCCGACGCGCCGCCGCCTGCGCGCTGGGTCCTTTTGTGGTGCGCCCTTGGCACGCTCGCCAATCTGACGATGCTGTTCGGGGTCGTCGCGATCTCGGGCTATGCGCTGATCGTGTTGCTGCGGCGGGGAATGCCGCCGGTCGCCGCGCTGCTTGCCGCCGTTCGGCTGATGGCTCCCGGAATCGCTGCCGCCGCGGCGATCGTCGCGGTCGTTGGTGG